>NZ_LFZV01000001.1:3444620-3587842 GCF_001183965.1 Bacillus sp. FJAT-27916 | reverse complement strand
TGGTTTTATCATTCCTATCCTCGGTTATAAAGTTAGAGTTTCTGTGGAAATTCCTCGTCTTTCGCACCGGAGTGCTTATAACAAAACTTGTCGCGCTGCCCCGTTTCTACAATAAGGAATTCAACAAAAAGAGCGTTAATCCTCCTTGATCAACGCCCCCGTTAGTTTAAGTACAATACTTCACTAACTTACTTCATTCATTACAGGAATGCTGCCCCTCTAGTAAAAAAGCGACTGCTCTTATTTCGCAATCGCATCCGTTAGACAAAAATAGGGATAACTTTTCTCTCTTCATATCTATATCTGAATGGATCTAATTAATCCCTTTAGCAAGCCTCACATATTGAGCATTATTTTCATCTTTAATAACTACCCCAAGTTTGGCCAGATCCATTTGCAAATATTTAGCTTCTTTCTTCTTACCCTCTCTCAAGGTAATCTCCCTAGCATATAATAAAGCATTTATTTTTTCTGGAAAGTCAGGATGCCCTAATACCCATCTTTGGTATTGACCTTCATATGGGTCTTTTTCACACCAAGGATATTGAAAAAGATTAAAAGCCTCCTGTGCAGTCTCTTTTTTAGCATCCAAAACCTCTCTATATAACTGATTACTGCTTTCACCAAGAATAACTAACTGATTATAATCTATATAAATCGCTGAAATGTCCTTCTTATCTATGGTGTCTATCTTATCATCTATTTTTAATTGCAGATTTTCAAAGTTGATTTTAATTTCAAGGCTCTCGTTATATATTATCAAAGTCCATATTATCCCCACAATGATCCCTATAATGGAAGCCACTATGGAGAACCATAGGCTGTTCAATGATGCAATGAATTCAATAATCCCTCCCCAAGGAACCACAGGAAGTTTTAATAACAAATCTGAAATTACTGGTATAAACCAACCAAGCATTCCTCCTAGCACCATCGGAACCCAAAAGTATAGTTTCTTTTCGAACCTACTGAGCCCAAGAACTATTTCTTTATCTTTCACTTTTTCTCTCCTTTCATCCTATCTATCATATAAAAATAAGGGTTTTCAAACCCTCAGTACATTCTTATAAATTTAAATAATTTTGTTTTGTAAACATAGATTCTTAATATCTCAATTGCCGCCTTGATGATTGTCCTCTCCTGGCCTCTGCTATATTAATATCCCAGCTCTATAATATGTTTAGTTAATAATTTTTATGATTCATAATCCAATTAACGCCATTATACGTTGGATTTACTTTATTGCCACTCTAAAAGTTTGATTACTTTATTACTCCGTATTTAACTAATCTGCCCGTTTCTACAATAAGGAATTCAACACAAAAAGGCATTAATCCTTCCTAGACCAATGCCCAGGATTATTCTCTGAAGAATTATTCTTCAGAGAATAATCTTTTATATAATAAACATAGTGATTAATATCACCTACAACCTTCTTGAACAAACCTGGCCCCTTTTGTGTCAAAACAAAAAAGAGCTGCTTACAGCCCTCGATATTGGGTATATCTATTCCTAATATTCCAAGATTATGCCATTTCTAAAGAACTCCGCAAAAGAGTCAGCTACTTTTGCTTTACCGTGCTTAAGAATTTCATCTGGATTGTCTCCTACATCGTGATATATTTGAAATACAGGTGGGTTTTCAGAATCAAAGTTAATAAAATAGGGGTCTCCAGAACCCGTTGGATCTCCACCTATGCAGACATAACCTCTTTCTAGAATTTGTATACCTTGATATGCTTCAAAAGATTCATCTATCATATGACTCGGCTGATATATTTCTACATATTCTATCCCATCATACTCTTCTTCAGGTTCATATGCTTGCCAACCAATTTCCATATGAATTAATGGAAGTTCGGAAATTAATTTACAATACCAACTTGGAATCTTATCCCCAAATTTGTCATTCAAAAGTTGGATTTCTTCTCTTGTAGCTGTTCTCCCTAAATATTTTTCACCTAATTTTTTAGCTTTTTCAATGAAGTTTTCAGCTTCTTGAAAAATAATTTCCGACATATAATCACCTCGAAATTTTATACAGCAAAGGTTGCTGTTCTTAACGACTTATTTATTTCTACTGTTGGAAATAAACAGGATGTGACCATCAATTGTTTTAAATTCTTCACAGAACCCTGTTTAGCTAGTGACCAGTAAATGTTATCTCTAAAAATATGATTTATAGGTAAATTATAACATTCAATTTCTTTAAGGGTAAATTGTTATTCAACTAAACTGCCCCCGTTTCTACAGTAAGAAATTCAACACAAAAAGGCATTAATCCTTCTTGGATCAAAGCCCTCTGTAAGCACATTATATTTACGTATCCTTGGCTTTCATCTAAAAAAAGGCCAGTGTTTTATTAACGAGTTCTCTTGATGGAGAGATTGGTGAAAACACCAAAGTATTTCTCATCACTTTCAGCATTAAAATTCGCACCAAAAATAACATTAATTCAAAAAGAAAAGAGCACCATTGGTGCTCTTTGAACTGAACCCCGAATAGTGGACACTTTAAAAAAAGTGGACCCTATTCGGGGTTTTCCTATTCTCTTTCAGGAAAACTCCCGTTATACTAACATTACGATTTTTAGAACGGAGTATTTTTCATGAGTAAGATTATCTTTAATGAACACCAACAAAGACTACTAGAAGCTAATCCAAACGTTAAAGCCGTGACAGACCGCGCGATTCAGTATACCCCTGACTTCAAACTGCAGGCGGTTAAACAAAACCAATCTGGGAAAGGCCCAGCGGAAATATTCCGAGAAGCAGGTTTCGATTTAGAGGTGATTGGCATTAAAAAAGCCCAAAGCGCCCTGGCTCGTTGGCGCAGAACCTTCCAAACATACGGAGAAAATGGCTTTTTAGAGGAACGCCGAGGAAAAGCGAGTAAGGGACGCCCCAAGAAAGAGAATGCCTCTGCCGAGAAGAAATTGGCCCAAGCAGAAGCCCGCATTCGCCTCTTAGAGGCGGAATTGACCTTACTAAAAAAGCTAGACGAGTTGGAAAGGCAGGCGAAGAAGAATCGTCGTTAAAAGCCCGAGAGAAATACCAAGTCATTAATGAGACGATTCGGCTTTATCAATTGAAGAACATGGTCCGTTATTTATGTGAAGTGGCCCAAGTGAGTCCAAGCGGCTATTATAAATGGCTTCAGAATGCGGAAAAACAAGCTATCCGGGAGGAGTCTGATTATCAGGATTATGTCTTTCTAAAAGAGATTTATGATGAGGCCCAAGGGAAAATCGGTTATCGCGGCTTATATATGGAAGTCACCGAGAAAGCCGGTCAGCCAATGAACCACAAGAAAATCCTTCGATTGATGCGCAAGTTTCACTTTTTTGCCAAGGTACGGAGAGCGAACCCATACCGTACGATGGCCAAGGCAACAGAGGTTCACCGTCAGGTACCCAACCATTTGAACCGCCAGTTTGACCAACAGGAACCAGGGAAAGTCTTCTTGACCGACATCACCTACCTGCAAATCCGCGGTGGGAAGACGGCTTATTTGTCTTGCGTGAAAGATGTGGCGACACGAGAGATCGTCGCCTATGAACTCTCGACAAGCCTACGGATGGAGATAGTCTACCGAACATTAACCAAGTTAGAAAGTTGTTATGGGAATCAATTACATCCAGAAGCAATGATTCATTCGGATCAAGGGTTTCATTACACGCATCCTGAATATCAATCTCGCGTGAAAGAGATGGGGCTCTTACAGTCCGTGTCACGAAGGGGAAACTGCCTGGACAACGCCCCAATGGAATCCTTCTTTGGACATATGAAGGACGAAGTTCCTTATAAGGAGGCAAACAGTTTGGCAGAACTAAAATATATGATTGATGATTATATGGATTACTATAACAATACGAGAAAGCAATGGACATTAAAAAAGATGACTCCGGCAGCTTACCGAAGTCATCTCATCGCCGCATAAACACGGCACATCCCTTTTTATTAAACTGTCTACTTTATAGGGTGCAGTTCACTTTTCGCATTCATCTATTTTCTTCATCATACGCTAAGAATAAATCTTGCAAATCGCCATTTAACGGTTCTTTAGTCCCAATAAACTTCATTTCAATTTCTTCTTGCTTGCCAGGTAGGGTAACAACACCATCGATAATACCTAAAATAGTTGAAATAGCATCCACTTGAACTTGTTCAACGATTTTAAAAAGTATCTTTTTGTTGTCATCCGAAAGCTCCTCGAAAAAATTCAATGACTCTTTCCAATAAGAATCAGTAACATCTTTCAAATCAGTATTATGAAACAAATCCCGATACGAAGCAAGATTTTCTTTGATTATTGATTGATACAATTTCTCAACAAACTCTTCATTGTTCATATTATTTTTCCTCCCCTTTAACTTTTCATTTTTTATATGTATACCATTATGCAACTAACCTGTCCCTTTTCTTCCATAAGAAATTCAACAAAAAAGAGCATTAACCCTCCTTGGATCAATGCCGATAAGGCAGTCAGTTGGTCTTACTGTAGCCAAAATCATAAATGATTAAAAACAAACCAATCATAAAAAAAATAAATGCACTGGGCATATCAGTAGTTATGAACGAAAGGTCATCCTTAAAGTAAGCATAACTTATCCCTAGAAAAATACTATAAACCCAGCCAATAATGCGAATAATGATAAGTCCTGTTTTTGTCATTCTTCTCATCCCTTGCTGTTCTTTAATATCTTTTACTTAAAATACCTTATTATTACAATTCTAGAGTTGATGAAGGAAATCCTTCTTCCGCTAAACTGCCCGTTTGTTCAGTAAGGACTGCAAAAAAAAGCGTTAATCCTCATTAGATCACGCTTCTTTAACTTTTAACTGTGATATTCCGCAATTTTTTTATTTTCATTTGAGTAAATTCTTTTTCATAATAGTAAAGATAACTGGATGTCCATAGAAATCGCCACTATTTTCCTTTATTACCTGGAAACCTTCTCTTACATAAAAAGAAATATTAGGGTTCCCTTTATAAACTGTTAACGATATAGAAGCTGGTTCCTTAAATTTTGAGATTCCTGTTAATAATAAATGCTTACCAATTCCTTGACCTTGGTAATTTGGATGAATGTATAAGGATTCTAAGAACAAATCTCTTCTGGATAAATCACCTGAGAAAAAAGCATATCCCATAATTACTCCATTGCTCTCAGCAACTAAGGTTAAAGAGGATTTAAATCTATTCTCTATTTCCGCATCAGAATATGCATCTTTTAAAACTTTATCTTGTATATCTTCTGGTATAAACGAAGTATATGTATCCCTCCAAGTGTCCGCTGCAATAATTCTGACGCTTTCTACATCTGAGGAGTTCATCTCTCTAATAACCATAGTACATCCCTCGTTAAAATATTTTTTGCTTAAAGGAAAGCTAAATTATATTATTCTTCATTCCTCTTTAAAATCCTTCTTCCGCTAAACTGCCCCTTAGTTGAAGAAGGTATCTCCATTTATTGGTATCACAGAAATTGATTTTTCTCTTATTATTCAAAAGCAACAATCTATACGAAAACAGCCTAATAGAAAGAGATGAGGAGCGGGAGAGGGATATAGGATGTTAAAAAAAGTAAAATCTTTATGATAAAAGGACTAAATGTGTACTGAATATTATGATATATTAATCTTTGGTTGTGTTATAAAAGTCAATCAAATAAAGAGAAAAGGAGATGCTTTCATGAAATGTCCAAATTGTCAGCATGAGAATGAAGGAGGAAACTTTTGCGAAAATTGTGGGACGCGCTTAGTTGAAGCTTCAAAAAGCAGCGAACAGCAGCCAAATCATCCAGTTAAGGAGGAAGGGACAGCGACTGCCCAAGCAGAGGATTATTTAAAAAAGACGAAAGATCAGTCCAAGCAATATGTAAATTATTTTTTTGATGTGTTTAAGAAACCTTATGCGAGTATTCAGGAACCAATGGATAAACAACAGTTTATACATGCTATTATAACGATCGTTTTATTTAGTTTGTTTATCCCGTTATCAATCTATTTTGGCTTAAGGGGAGTGGTAAGCCGTTTAAATAGTTTAGATACTTATGGATTTGGCGGCAGTACATATATAGACTTGCCTTTCATGGACATCGTGATTAAACCATTCTTTGCCTTCGGTATCTTCATTGTGCTTGTGGCTGCTTTTACCTTCCTTTCCGTTAAATTAGGACGAGTGAATGCGACATTTAAAGAGGTATTTACCAGGTATGGAATCTTACTTATTCCGTTTGTGTTTTTGCTCGCTATTGGTTTACTTCTCTCATTATTGAAGGTTAGCTTGTTTATCCTATTTCTCACATTAGGTTTAGTTGGAGGGGTTTATATCGCCGTACCGATGGTTCTTGCATTTTATAAGAAAGAAGCACCGGAGGACGGGATGGATGCAGTATACGGTACTTTGTTAACGTATATCTTGATTAGTGTGCTTGTATATATCATGGGTGAAATGCTGTTTGATTCATTATTGTCCAATATTGGGTCTTTCCTTTGGTAAGAATGAAAGTCGACAATCCCATATCTAGAGAACATTCATGCAATAGTCTAAGAAGATTTCGATGGAGGAGTTTGAATGAAGTATTGTAAGAATTGCGGTCAAGAATTAAGTTCAAATGCCCAATTTTGTAAAGCATGCGGCACACCTGTCAATCAAGAGAAAAAAGCTGGGACTCACGAGTCAAATAGGCTACCGGAAAGACAGCCGATATCGCCTAAAAAGAAGAAGTGGCTAATTGCGGGGTCAGCTGCGGCAATCATCTTGCTAGCAGTCTATTTGGTTGGGCAGAATCTTCTATCGAAAGACAGGATGATTAATCAATTTGAAGAGGCATTGAACAATCATGATGAAAAAGCAATTGCGAAAATACTCGACACGAATGACAAAAAGCTTGAAATCAATAAAGAGACGGTCGGCGCCTTTGTGAAATACTATCAGGAAAATCCTGAAGAAATCAAAGAAACAGTCGATGCACTAAGGAAACAAGCTGTCGTGATGGATAATGGGAAGAATGTAAATAGGTATGATGATTTATTTGGTTCCTCGGATGACCAAATGGTTCGTCTTGTCCAAGACGGAAAATTCCTTGTTTATGACAAGTATGAACTCATGGTGGATTCTGTCTATCTGACCGTCGAGACGAATTATAAGGATACAGAGCTCACCATTGATGGGAAAACGGTTGGTAAAGCAAATCAAGCAGATTTTGAAAAGACATATGGTCCATATGTTCCGGGCATTCACGAACTACAGGCCAAGCTTAAGACGGATTTTGTTGATCTAGTCGTCGATGAAACCGTAACGGCTTACGGCGGAAGCGAACCAACCGTCAATCTGTACTTAGATGGCAAGGAAGTACAGATTAATACTTCTGTTAATGCGGAGAATCTGAACCTTAAGGGGAAGCTTTATGTAAATGGGAAAGATGTTGGCGTTAATCCATTTAAAAATCCGGTATTTGGACCAGTATTAACAGATGGCAGCATGAAGGTGGCTGTAGAAGCGGAACTTCCATGGGGGAAGGTCAAGACAAAAGAAAAAGAGATTGATCGTCATTATGTCGACATTAATTTCGGCGAAAATGAAGAAACACAGAAGGGTATCATGGATGCGATTGTGAAAAATAATCGTGAAGCGTTGATTGCCTATACAAGTGGATCTACCTCCAAGATGACTCAAGCTACCGATGATTATAAAAAGTCAGTCAAGGAAGATGTTGATGAACTAAAGGTTTTTGAACAATCCTATACAGGAAAATACATGGGCACAGTCTTTGACCTTAATTCATTTACTGTTTCCTACATGGAGAATGCATGGACAGCTGATGTGAGTGCCCTGGTGAGTTATCAAGATGATACCTATTTTAAAGGGGATAGCCCCTCTCTTGAAGATCGGGATGAAACCTATGCCATTTCTCTGATTTACGATGAAAAAGCGAAGAAATGGTTAGTGGATTCTATGGTGTATACTTATTCTTTCGATGATGAAAACACAAAAGAAGTGAAAGAAAAATCGCCAAAGCAATATACGACGGCAGGAGGAAAATCAACAGAGGTCAAACAAGGCTCAGAGAATGATGATGACTTATCTACAGTCGCTGCACAACTGATGGATAGCTATCTGAATGGGCTGATTTCAGCAATCAATCAAAATAATTTCAGCGCTGTATCTCCATATATGAAAGAGAGCAGTGAGCTTTATAAAAGTCAGAAAAGCTTAGTCGGCTCTCTCTATTCAAAAGGAACCAGCGAGGAATTGGTTGAATATGAAGTCACAGATGTCAAAGAGAATGATGGCATAATCACCATATCAACCAATGAAACGATTAAGATAAACTATTCCAGCGGAAAATCAGAAACAAAGGAATATGAATGGACCTATAAGGCCGTTAATGATAATGGGGCATATTTACTGACCTCCATAGAATAGAAGAAACAGACAGGTATTAGTGGGGAGTTACGCCATTTAATACCTGTCTTTCTTTTTTGGAGGATAGGGATTATAGAGAGGAAAGACTTGTTTATTCATCGATTACATCATTTGCCTCAACCTTTAATACTTCGTAGTCTCTGAAGGCATCCTCAGTGTTGACTTTTAATTCTTCTGTTCGATCGGTAAAGGTGAGATAGCTTCCTTCAGGGTTGATGGCTAGGTCAATTAATGGTTTTGCCTCGCTGTAAATCTCATAAGTAAGCTCATAGTTGTCCTGCAATTCCTCAGGCATAGCCTTTAAGTCCTCGATGCCTGTTTCCATTTCTTCGCTGCCGGCAATGAGTTGATCGAGAGTGCCGTCTTCTTCATAACCCGCATACAGAAGGAGGATAGCTTCATCGAAATCAGCTGCATAAGTGCCATTTACAAAAGTGCCGTCATCCCAGATTGCGTCAGACCAAACTGTTGAAGTCTCATCAACCACTTCTTCCGCAAGGGCAACTGTGTCCTCCATTTGCTGTACATATGCATTATTCTGGCTGATGTAATCTCTGACAAGTTGTTCGTGCTGTGCTTGCTGGACACTAGTTGCAATGATTCTTCCCGCGATGATGAGAGCACATAAGGCAGCTATGCCTCCCGAAGATATAGGCTTTTCGATGTGGATGCTGCTTTATTTTTTTTATGAGGTCATCGATATGCTCCTTGAAAGAGTGCCCGGTAGATTCTAAATCGATTGTACTGCTCATTTCCCTCACTCCTTTATAGATTCCTCTACTATGATTTTTCCCAGTTTTCATCTTCCCGTAAACTAGCAGGAGATAGAAGATTTTTAAGAGTGGTTAGGCTATAATGAAAAGATAAATTCACATGCGAACGGAGGAGAGAAGGACATGCTTGAAGAAGCTAGTTCCCTATTAAAGAAGCACTTTGGTTATGAACAATTCCGGGAAGGCCAAAGGAAAATCATTGAACAGGTCTTGAATGGCACCGATACGCTTGGCATCATGCCGACAGGCGGAGGGAAATCCATCTGCTATCAAATTCCTGCCTTGGTTATACCGGGCGTTACCCTCGTAATCTCTCCCTTAATCTCTCTCATGAAGGACCAGGTCGATGCACTTGATCAGGCAGGTATCCCCGCCACTTTTATCAATAGTTCCCTAAGCGCACAAGAAGTGAACGACAGGCTGTCGGATGTTCAATATGGTGCTTATAAGCTGCTTTATCTAGCGCCGGAGCGGCTTGAAAGCCATGCGTTCATGGAGGAAATCCGCCGTTTGCCGGTAGGCCTGATCGCGGTTGATGAAGCGCACTGTATTTCACAATGGGGCCATGACTTCCGTCCAAGTTATTTGCGTATTCAATCGCTTGCTGGCCAGTTGGATTCGAAACCTGTTGTGCTGGCACTTACAGCAACAGCGACACCGCGCGTGCAGGAGGATATCCGCAGGGCACTAGATATATTGAATGAGAATACAGTCTTGACCGGATTTGAACGGAGCAACTTAAGCTTTCAGGTCATCAAGGGGCAGAACAAGCAGAAATTCATTGATGCGTACGTGAAGAAGAATCGGTCTGTCTCAGGAATCATCTATTGCGCGACTCGCAAGACAGTCGATCATTTATATGAGCGGCTCCGACAAAAGGGAATAGCTGTTGGGCGCTATCATGCCGGACTATCAGCGGAGGAAAGGGAGCGTGAGCAGGACCGCTTTCTGCGGGATGAAATCACGGTCATGATTGCGACAAATGCCTTTGGCATGGGGATCGATAAATCCGATGTCCGCTATGTAATTCATGCGCAGATGCCAAAGAATATGGAGGGCTATTATCAGGAAGCGGGCCGTGCCGGTCGTGATGGACTCCCAAGTGATTGCCTGCTCTTGCATTCTGAACAGGACGTGCAGGTGCAGCGGTTCCTGATTGATCAGTCTCAAGGGGATGAGGAACATAAAGAAGCTGAGCTGAAAAAGCTCTACCAAATGCGTGACTACTGCCATACACAAGGCTGTCTGCAGGCATTCATTCTCCATTATTTTGGCGAGGGAGAGGCGCAAAACTGCGGCCGGTGCTCCAATTGCCTTGATGAGCGGAGTTCAGTAGATGTGACGAAGGAAGCGCAAATGGTTCTTTCATGCATGATCCGCATGGGGGAGCGATTCGGGAAAATGATGGTGTCCCAAGTGCTGACCGGTTCTGCGAATAAGAAGGTGCTTGAGCAAGGATTTGACCGTCTGCCTACCTATGGGCTCATGAAACAGCAGTCAGCGAAGGATGTCGGAGATTTGATTGACTTTCTTACCTCTGAGCAATATATCGGCATAACAGGCGGGCAGTTTCCCCTCCTATTTGTTACCCAGTCAGGGAAGGAGGTCCTTCTCGGCAAGAAGAATGTTATGAGGAAGGAAGCGGTTCGCATATCAAGTATTGCACTTGATGACCCGTTATTTGAGGAGCTGCGTGCTTTACGGAAGGAAATTGCCGGAGAGGAGAAGGTGCCTCCATACTTAATCTTCTCAGATCAAGCTTTGCGGGATATGTGTGGCAAACAGCCGGCAACGGTGGATGACTTCCTGGACGTGAAGGGCGTCGGTAAGCAGAAGGCTGAGAAATATGCAGAACGATTTATCGAGGCGATTGCGGCCTTTCTTTCTGAACATGAATATGAGGCGAAGATCGTCACGGAGGAAGAGAAGACGGTGAAGAAGACGAAGGCAGCGGTGAAGAATTCTCATTTGGACACATATGAGCTGTATAAGACGGGCATGAGCGTAAAGGAAATGGCCAAAGAGCGCGACCTTTCTGTGCAGACAATTGAGTCTCATTTATTCCGTTGTCTTGATGAAGGGATGGAGCTTGAATGGTCTTCCTTTTTTACAGCAGAGGAAGAGGAACAAATCATCAAAGCGATGGAAGATGCGGGCAGTGAATTCTTGAAGCCGATCAAGGAGGCTTTGCCTGAGGGAATCAGCTATACAGCCATTAAGGCAGTCCTGAAGAAGCGGCAGATCGAGATGGCAAAAGCTTAAGTTGAACATGTACACATGAGAAGAGAAAACCTGTTATAATAACGGGACGATTCTTGCATAAGGGGAGATGGGGATGTGGAAGGAAAGCATTCAGGTTGAAGGACCGTATAATTTCGACCTTGTCTTAGAGCGGATTAGCCTTGATCCGCTGCATGAAATTGATTTAATCAATCGATTGATTAAGGTACCCTTGCTGATAGAAGGGAAGCCATATGTGTATCAGGTCCAGGCAGCTGGCACCGTCGATGCACCTGCCTTCCTCATTAGCGGCGAAGCCGAACAGGAGAAGGCAATAAGCAGGCTTTCGGATATCTTTCAGTGGAATCTTCCCTTGGCCCAAATTCATGCCCATTTTAGCAAAAGTAGGTTAAAAGACATATTTGAAGTCCACCGGGGAACACCGCTCATTCTGGAGTTTGACCTGTACGGATGCTTGGTGAAAAATATCATTCATCAGCAGTTGAATATGGCATTCGCTCAGAAGCTGACAATGGACTTTGTGCATACATTTGGATTCAAGCAGGATGGAGTCTGGTTTTACCCAGCTCCAGAGCAGGCAGCCGCCTTGAAGGTCGAGGAGTTGCGAGCCTTGAAGTTCAGCTCGCGCAAGGCAGAATATGTGATTGGGCTTTCTGAGAAGGTGGCAAACGGGGATTTGGACCTTGAAGGGATGCGGGACTGGAGTGATGAGGCCATTATTGAGGAACTCATCAAGATTCGCGGCATCGGGCGTTGGACAGCAGAGAACTTCCTGCTCTTCGGGCTAGGGCGACCTAATTTATTCCCAAAAGCCGATATCGGCATCCAAAATGCCATCAAGCTGCTATATAATCTCGAAAAAAAGCCGACAATGGACGAAATGGACCAATTCAGCGAAACATGGCAGCCTTATTTGAGCTATGCCTCGCTTTACTTATGGAGAAGCATCGAAAAACGGAGGAATTAAAGATGAAGCAACAGGCAGCAAACATCCGTGAAGGACAAGAGATATTGCTGACAATAAAACGCCTCGGCATTAATGGGGAGGGAGTAGGCTACTATAAACGACAGGTCGTTTTCGTGCCCGGGGCACTGCCCGAGGAAGTCGTAGAAGTCAAGATTACGAACACCCATCCGAAGTATTCGGAAGGGCTCGTAAAGAAAATCAAAAAAGCGTCCCCGCACCGCGTTAAGCCTCCCTGCCCTGTTTATGATGTATGCGGAGGGTGTCAGCTGCAGCACCTCGAATATGGCCAGCAGCTGCGTGAAAAACGTGATATTGTCATCCAATCGTTAGAGCGCCACAGCCGCTTCAATGCGAGCAATGTAGACATCCGCCCGACGATTGGCATGGAAAACCCATGGAATTATCGCAACAAAAACCAATTCCAGGTCGGCACGAATGACAAACAAGAGCTGATTGCCGGTCTCTATGCAGCGAACAGCCATCATTTGATTGATATTGAAAACTGTATGGTCCAGCATGAGGCGACGAACAAGGTCACTCGGACTGTGCTCGGCATTCTGAAGGAGCTCGGAATCCCTGCTTATGATACGAAGAAAAAAAGCGGTATCGTCAAAACCGTCGTAACCCGCGTCGGCTTTGCCTCCGACCAGGTTCAGGTTGTCATCATCACGATCTCCGAAAAGCTTCCGAAAAAACGTGAAATCATTGAACAAATCAATAAGCGTCTTCCGGAAGTCATCTCTATCGTTCAGAACATTAACAAGGAAAATACGCCGCTCGTATTCGGAGAGAAAACAATTCATCTATGGGGAGAAGAAGCGATTGAGGAGAAGCTAGGGAACTTGAGCTATGAGCTCTCAGCACGGACCTTCTTCCAGCTGAATCCGGTACAAACGGTCAAGCTCTATGATGAAGTCAAAAAAGCGGCCAAGCTCAAAGGATATGAAAAAGTCGTCGATGCCTATTGCGGTGTCGGAACAATCGGCCTTTGGCTAGCCGACAGCTGTAAGGAAATCCGCGGCATGGACGTCATCCCCGAATCGATTGAGGATGCGATTCAAAATGCCGAGCGCCATAACATGGACAATGTGCATTACGAAGTCGGCAAAGCGGAGGACATCATGCCGAAATGGACGAAGGAAGGCTTCCGTCCTGATATTATAGTCGTCGACCCGCCAAGAAGCGGTCTTGATAAGAAGCTGATGGATACCATTCTAAAGACAGCTCCAAAACGAATCGTATACGTAAGCTGTAACCCATCCACTTTGGCGAAGGATCTTGAGTATATGGGCAAGCAATATCGTCCGAAATATATACAGCCAGTGGACATGTTCCCTCAGACAAGCCATATCGAATGTGTTGTGGAGATAGTGAAGCGGACGTAATCCCTAAATAAACATTTCTGATTTCTTGTTTTATTTCTATGCAACGCCCATACGAGTTAGGAGAGTCATTCTCCTAACTCGTATGGGCTTTATTAGATTAAGCTTCATTGCTCTTAGCCGTTGATTATGTGTTTGAAGCATTCATTTTTCCGTTCTCATATATATTAAGAATTTTGCATAGGTAATAAGCTGTTCGGCTTCTTCTTCTGTGAGCGCATCACTTCCAAACTCTTTATGCCAGCGTTTGGCCACTCTTATCGTTCGCTCATCAGCTGAGACGAGCACTGTTCTGTCGGTTACCATGCCTGTCAAATCGTCTATACTGACCTCGAAGAACTCTGCAAATTTAACAATTAATTCAAGAGGAACTTTACGAGAACCATTTTCATAATTGACGATAGCTGTTTTACTGAGCCCGAATAGTTGAGATAACTCTGCTTGTGTAAGTTTGCGAGATTTTCGTAATTCTTTGATACGAAGTCCGAATTCTTCGTAAATATTGTTTTCTGCCATAATCATTTTCCTCCACGTAACTATTCTTTCTCTAATGATACTATATGAGATCAATGCAATCACAAAAACGGACATATTCTCTTGCATGGGAAAAATGTTCTACAATTTGAAATATTTTAATTGACGTAGATAAATTATGTAAATATAATTTAATTGCGAGCGAGGTCACAAATTGAAATATTTTGATGAAAATGATTACGAAATGGATAATAGCAAATAGAGATTGTTGATAGAGCGTACATAATCGTGATATCCCATACTTATTTATTTGATCTGCCATTTCATTAATTGTTGGAATTTTCGGGTAGGTGAATTGCAAGGTTAATATTATTCAGAAATAGTTATGTCAATCTACAAAGGGTACAGTGAATGATGTGCACAGATAATGAAGGATAAAGCGCGGCTAGCGCTTCAGAGTGAATTAAAACGGGGGGTTAGATCATGACGAAAAAAGAATTTGGAGACCTTTACACCAAAGTACTGGCTAAGAAAATTTTTATGGAGACTGACGGAAGAGATCCAAAAAGGGCAGCAATATTAACTGTTTTTGGGGCCGAATTATTAAGTGAACTAGAAAATCAGTTGTTTAAGAAAGACTAAAACGTAGATACAGCTACTTCTTCTCTCTCGGTAAATATTCGTTTAAGCAAACTTGTCCATTTAATGAAAAAGGACCGTGGAAAATCTTTGCATAATCGACAGCGCTGTAATACAGAGAACGTCTAGAATCCATGTCTCAGGTAGATTTCTGCCGTGGGAATTTTGCTCCTATAGATCGTACTATGACCTAGTCCGATTGTAAAAAAGGTTTTTGCTTAAGAAAAAAATATGCGTATAATAATGAATATTAACAGAGAGAAATGGAGTATATAAAATGGTTCAATCACTCAATACGAAAGTCGATTTAGTTATTGGTGCAACCTCGCATTTGGGTCTTCCTGAATATGGTAAGATTATGATTGGAGACAAAGGATTTGAATTTTATAATGAACGGGATGCTCGTAAATATATTCAAATTCCTTGGGAAGAAGTGGATTATGTGATTGCTTCTATCATGTTTAAAGGGAAGTGGATCCCGCGTTATGCCATTCAGACAAAACGGAATGGAACCTATACATTCTCTTCTAAAGATGCAAAAAAAGTCCTGCGGGCCGTTCGTGAATATGTGGATGAAAATCGTTTGATTCGATCGTTGAGTTTCTTTGATGTTGTCAAGCGGGCTATAAGTAGTGTGTTTAAAAAATGATAGGCTAACCTAAAAGACAAGTTGAGCACTTGTCTTTTATTTTTTTGTTAATAGAAAAATCATGGAAAAAACTATATAATGATAGCGTTTTCTTTTTGTTTATTATACAATGTTTATGCAAATTCATATTGCTAAATGTATAAAACCTCAAAAAATTCATCGTGAAAAACACCATAGAAAACCCTGTAGAAACCTTGGTAATATTGAATAGTCAACCGGTGGGAAAAAGTGTAAAATGTATAATAAAATTGTACTTGAAAGCGCATTATTCAGAATGGTATAATCACTATGAAGTTTTTGAAAAATAATTCTTTACTAACCATCATTACGATTTTTAAGTGTTACTGACTCGATCAGGCATGAATAAAAAGATGTGATAGATGAAGAAAAAATGGGGGAGTATATACCTACAACTTCATTTATTTAACTTTTTTCATGCTTTTTTGTTCGAAAAGTGTAATGTCTTAAGATGGTTGAAAAGCACACCATATGGAATAATTAGGTGTGTTTCGCAAAATAATTATATAGGAGGTAGAAAGATGGTAGGGATTATCATTGCTAGTCATGGCGAATTCGCTAGCGGTATCTTGCAATCTGGAGAGATGATCTTTGGAGCACAAGAAAATGTAAAAGCTGTTACATTGATGCCTAGCGAAGGACCAGATGACGTAAAGGCAAAAATGAAAGAAGCAATCGCATCTTTCGATAACCAAGAAGAAGTATTATTCTTAGTCGATCTTTGGGGTGGTACTCCTTTCAACCAAGCCAACAGCTTGTTTGAAGATCACAAAGACAAATGGGCAATTGTTGCCGGCATGAACTTGCCAATGTTGATTGAAGCATTTGCATCTCGTTTCTCAATGAACACTGCGCATGAAATTGCCGCGCATATTCTCGGTTCTGCTAAAGAAGGGGTTAAAGTTAGACCTGAAGCTTTAGAACCAGAAGAAGCAGCAGCTCCTGCAGCGCAGCAAGCAGTTTCAACAGGAGCACCTGGTAAATTCGAATATGTGTTAGCACGTATTGACTCTCGTTTACTTCACGGCCAAGTCGCAACTGGCTGGACAAAAGCTACACAGCCTACACGTATCATCGTTGTATCTGATACTGTTGCTAAGGATGACCTTCGTAAGAAATTAATCCAACAAGCTGCACCACCTGGTGTTAAGGCACACGTTGTCCCTGTCAATAAAATGATTGAGCTTGCAAAAGACGATCAACACTTCGGCGGTCAGCGAGCACTTCTTCTATTTGAAAACCCGCAGGATGCACTTAGAGCTGTTGAAGGCGGCGTACCTTTAGATACAATCAATGTCGGCTCAATGGCACACTCACCTGGTAAAGTTCAACCAAATAAAGTTTTGGCATTCAGTCAAGATGATATTGATACTTTTAAGAAATTAAAAGATCGCGGTTTGAAATTCGATGTCCGTAAAGTTCCGAATGATTCAAAAGGAAATATGGACGAAATTATCAAGAAGGCTCAAGAAGAGTTGAATAAACAACACTAATCAGCAGTAAATAAGGGAGGATGAAATCATCATGGATTTGACTATTATTCAAATAATATTAGTCGTTTTCGTAGCATTTTTAGCTGGTGTTGAAGGTATTCTCGATGAATTCCATTTCCATCAGCCAATCATTGCATGTACGCTAATCGGCTTGGTTACAGGAGAACTCATTCCTTGTCTTATCTTAGGCGGTACACTTCAAATGATCGCTTTAGGTTGGGCAAATATCGGAGCTGCCGTAGCACCAGATGCTGCGTTGGCATCAGTTGCATCTGCTATTATTCTTGTTTTAAGCGGACAAGGTCAAGCCGGTATTTCTTCTGCAATCGCGATTGCTGTACCACTTGCAGTTGCAGGTTTGCTATTAACAATTATCGTTCGTACTATTGCGACAGCATTTGTACACTTTATGGATGCTGCAGCTCAAGAAGGTAACATTAAAGTAGTTGAATTTTGGCACGTCGCTGCGATCTGCTTGCAAGGTTTGCGTATTGCAATCCCAGCTGCATTGATTCTAGCAGTTGGTGCGGCTCCAGTTAGAAGCATGCTTGAATCTATGCCTGCATGGTTGACAGATGGTTTGGCAATCGGCGGTGGCATGGTTGTAGCCGTTGGTTATGCGATGGTTATTAACATGATGGCAACGAAAGAAGTATGGCCATTCTTTGCAATTGGTTTCGTATTAGCGACTGTTTCACAAATCACACTTATCGGATTGGGTGCTATCGGTGTCGCTCTTGCACTCATCTATTTAGCTCTTTCCAAACAAGGCGGTTCAGGTAATGGCGGAGGCGGTAATACCGGAGATCCATTAGGCGCCATTATTGATGATTACTAAGAAGGAGGAGGACAGAAAAATGGAAGAAAAATTGACATTATCAAAACGAGATCGTATTTCTGTTTGGTGGCGTTCAACGTTCATCCAAGGTTCTTGGAACTATGAACGTATGCAAAATGGCGGATGGACATTTGCCATGATCCCAGCTATCAAAAGATTATATAAAACAAAAGAAGATCGTTCTGCAGCACTAAAACGTCACTTAGAGTTCTTTAATACTCACCCATATGTAGCTTCACCAATCCTCGGTGTTACTTTAGCACTTGAAGAAGAGCGTGCAAACGGTGCGCCGGTTGATGATGTAGCAATCCAAGGGGTTAAGGTCGGTATGATGGGACCTCTAGCTGGTATCGGTGACCCAGTATTCTGGTTCACAGTTAAGCCAATCCTTGGTGCGTTAGCGGCTTCCCTTGCAATGACTGGTAATATTCTTGGACCAATTCTTTACTTCGTATTATGGAATCTTATCCGTATGGGATTCATGTGGTATACACAGGAATTTGGCTACAAAGCTGGTTCCAAAATCACAGACGATTTGTCTGGCGGATTGCTTCGTGATATTACAAAAGGTGCTTCGATACTTGGTATGTTCATACTTGGTGCGTTAGTTAACAGATGGGTATCCATCACATTCACACCAATTGTTTCTTCCGTTCAACTGGATGAAGGTGCCTATATCGATTGGGATAAACTCCCTGCTGGATCAGAAGGCATCAAAACAGCGCTTGAACAACAAGCATCTGGTCTTTCATTAACTGATATGAAAGTAACGACTTTACAAGACAACTTAGATAGCTTAATTCCTGGCTTATCTGCATTGTTATTGACACTTCTTTGCATGTGGCTGCTTAACAAAAAAGTATCTCCAATTGTGATGATTCTTGGATTGTTCGTAGTCGGTGTTGTATTCCATGTATTGAACATCATGTAATAAATAAGATTTTTTACAGCTTTTATTGGTATTATAACTGTAGAAAACAAATAGAAAAGCACCTCCTGAAATGAGAATTTTGGGAGGTGCTTTTTTTTATGCGTTTGGGTAACAGATAGTGCTGATAATAGAAGCTACAGATGGCTGTAAGGAATGGGGAAAAGTAATAAATGACAAAATGGCATTGTTTAATCTGATACGGATTTCGTTCAGTCGAAATCCGTTTTGTTTCATTTTTCCTAGCCTATTTTTAAAGTACCCGAGTGAAAAAAGAAGGGAGAAGTAAATAGATGAATAAATTAAATTATACTAAAATAATTTAATATTTGGAATTTAACCTGTATAATTTAAACTACCAGATCTTATACAGCAAGGAAGTGTTAACGATGAATTACTGCAAGAACTGTGGAAACAAGCTCAAGGAGGGTGCCAAATTCTGTGCAAAATGTGGAAGGCCGATTGGTGAACAGACTGAATCCAAATCACGCTCTGGGAAGAAAGAGACTGATGGAAGTCATGAATCAAAGCCATTAAATGAAGGGTCGGCAAAGAGAAGGAAAAAACCAATCATAACCATTATCGCTCTTTTGGCTCTTCTTCTTTTAGGCGGTGGTTATTATTATCTTAAAAACATATATTTATCTCCAGATAAAGTGGTAGAAGGTTTTGCCGCAGCTGTTGAAGGCAAACAAACGAATAAGGTACGAGCTTATATTAATGATGGACAAAGGGAAATGAAAGCAACTGCAGAACAAACTGAGGCGTTCATTACCTATCTTAATGATAATCCTAAAATTTATTCGGAATTATATGAGGATTTAGAAACCGAGGCTAATTATTATAAGGAAGATTTCCATTCTTATGAGGCTGGAGTTGACATGAATAATCTGGCTAATGTAAAGCTGGGCGGGAAAAAATGGGGAATCTTTGATCATTATGTGATTGAGGTACAGCCATGTTATGTGAATATTACCTCCGACTATAACAAAACAGAGATACAAATAGATGGTCAAAAGGCCGGTACAGTCAGTGATGAGGCGGAAGAATTGTTTGGCCCGTATCTTCCTGGAGAGCATACCATTAAGGCTGTGGCAGAAGGGGGTTATGGGAAGGTCACACAAAGTGACAAATTTGATGTTTCTTCACTCGAGGACCGCACGGCATCCAGCCAGTTTTCTTGGGATGATTATTTCTTGAGCATTTATACAAATGAAGACGAGGCCGTATTGTTTGTGAATGGGAAAAGTACGAAAAAGAAATTGAAGGAGATAGATGAAATTGGCCCGCTGCCGATGGATGGATCTGTCAAACTGCATGCTGAATGGAAGATTGGAAAAGAAACATTAAAATCAGATACGGTGACCGTTAAAGAGGGAATGTATAGTGCAGACTTCCTTTTTGATGATGTGGATACATATGATACGGAGGTTTCTTCCGAGGAGGATGAAGACAGCATTGATGAAAGGCTTATACAAGAAGTGATATACACCCATTATCAACATATTACAGATAATCATTTCGAAGCAGCCTATAATTTATTCTCTTCAGAGAAAAGAAGCAGTCTATCCTTAAGTGACTGGTCAAAAGGATTGGAGAATAATCAATCTGATGTCGTCAATTCTGTTAGTGTTAAGGAGATTAATGGTTCAAAGGCTAAAGCTCATATTGTCATGACTTCTTATGATGATCATAAAGGCAATACCACATTAGTTCAGCAATGGGAGGGGGATTGGCACTTAGTTAAGGAAAATGGAAGCTGGTATCTTGATAAAGCTAAATTAACTAAGATAAGTTCCAAGACAGAATCATGAGGCATGGCAGGAGAAAAAAATGGCTGCTGTCTATCTTGTTGTTTATTGGTGTAGGAGTTGTTTTAGCAGCGGGCGGCCTCTTTACCTATTATAAGGATTTTGCGAAGGAGGATACACACTCAGCGCATAGGGCTGAATCTAATCATCACTCCTCTAAAGAGGGAGTCCATTTAAACGCTGATCATCAAAACAGTAGTACAAAAATTGAACCGGTCACCTACTATCAGGATGCTGATTCTGTTGAAGAGAAGGTGAGGCGTATGCTGGAATCGATGACCCTTGAAGAAAAAATTGGTCAGATGCTGGTGGTCGGCTTTCAATCCACTGAATCAGATGAGCATATTGAACGGATGATTCGTGATTACCATGCAGGCGGTGTAATCTTGTTTGATCGCAATATGGAGAACCCATCTCAAGTGGCCAAATTGACCAATCAATTACAGAAGATAGCCTATTCATCCTCTCTTCAAATTCCTTTAACCTTTAGTGTGGACCAAGAGGGCGGGGCAATTATAAGAATGAAGGAATATTTCTCCTCACTGCCTTCCCAGCAGGCACTTGGAGAGAAAGGCGATAAAAAGGCCATCAGCAAGCTCGCCGTCAGGACAGGCCAACAGCTGGCAGCAATGGGATTTACGATTAATTTTGCGCCAGTCCTTGATTTGTCTGATACGGACAGCCGTTCATTTGGAACAGATCCGCTTCTGACCGGGGAGTATGGTAGTGAGGTGATATCCGGTTTAGTCGCGGGCGGCGTAACCGCTACGGTAAAACATTTTCCGGGTAATGGACGCAGTAATGTCGATCCGCATGAGGATACATCTGCCGTCGATGCTGACCAATTGGATTTGGAGAATAACGATATCTATCCATTTAAAAAGGTGATTCAAGAACTGAATCATGATGATTTCTTCGTGATGGTAACGCATATCAAATACCCAGCCTATGATAAAGAACACCCAGCCAGCATTTCCCCTGTTATTATGCAGGATCTGCTTCGTGACCAATTAGGCTATACGGGGATTGTTGTAACCGATGACTTGGAAATGGGGGCAGTCAATAAATACTTTACCTATGAGGATCTAGGCTGCCAGGCAGTCTCGGCGGGAGCGGATATGTTGCTCGTGTGCCATACAGAAGAGAGCCAAAAGCAAGTGTTCAACGGTATCTTAGAGGGTGTTCAATCTGGAGAAATACCGATATCAAGAGTTGATGAGGCGGTTGAACGTATTCTGTCATATAAATATCAGCATATTACCACGATTGAGGCAGATGAAGAAGAGGCTGCTAAAATAGTCGGTGATAAATAAACGGTTTTTAAGCAGGGAAGACGCATCTCGTATGTGTTTTCCCTTTCGTATGAACGGGGATGAAGCCTGTTATACTTACATTAATAGGTTCTTTATAAAGATGGTGAATTGGAGGGATTTCACATGGATCAAGAAAATGGACGCTCTCATGAAAAATACGAACATTTGCGGCAGATTTTTGAGTTGCATAAAGATGAGGCAAAAGCCGAATCCATGGCCGCCTATATGAAAAATCACTTCTCCTTCTATGGAATCGGTGCGGTGAAGAGAAAGGAAATGACAAAGGAAATCATTAAACAGGAAAAAGCGAAGAAAGAAATTGATTGGTCCTTCTTAAATAGGTGTTATGCAGATAATCACAGAGAAATGCAATACTTTGTCCTTGATTACTTACATGCGCTCGCAAAATATATTCACATCAGTGATCTTAACTCTTTGATTGCTTATGCGAAGGAGAAGCAATGGTGGGATACCATTGATGGGCTCGATAAGCTTATTGGCAATATTGATTTTCCTTGTGAAGAGATTGATGATTTGATGCTGCGGTGGTCGACAGATGAAGATATATGGCTAAGGAGGATTGCGATTGACCATCAGAATGGAAGGAAAGAGAACACGAATGTTCAGTTGTTAGAGACAATCATCCTAAACAATCTCGGACAGAAAGAATTTTTTATCAATAAGGCGATTGGGTGGAGTCTGAGGGAGTACTCGAAGGTCAATCCCGATTGGGTCAGAGGATTTATGGAGACGCATAAGGATCAAATGGCTCCCTTGAGTGTTAGGGAAGGCAGTAAATATATTTAATCGTGAAGGTCTTTCACCGGCTCGTTAGCTGGTTGAAAGGCCTTTTTTCTCCTGACTGATTAAGCCAAAAAAGAGATAAAGGAGGAGACCGCTTGAAAAAGTAGTAGCCTTACGAGTAAGCTTGGCCCATCTAAAAATAATGATAAAAGATTACTCTGTTTAGGTGTTTCCGGAGAAACGTCATAATCTTCAGAACCTGTTTGCCTAAAATATGGTATTGTGTATTAGTAATCATATAACAAGGAAAGAGTTGGGTTCTATGTCTAATAAGCTCATTCAGGGAGCTTTCATCTTAACGGTTGGTTCGGTGCTGTCAAAGATCCTTGGGCTTTTGTATGTAATTCCGTTTGGGAGGCTGATTGGGGAGGCTGGGACGGGGTTGTATACCTTTTCGTATGTTCCTTATTCAATCTTTATCAGCATTTCAACTGCCGGCATCCCGATGGCTTTGTCTAAGAGTATAGCTAAATACAATTCATTGGAAGCGTATGCAGTTAGCCATCAATTGTTCAAGGTCAGTGTGAAATTAATGCTGGTTACGGGTTTCCTCGCTTTTGCAGCCATGTATACTTTGGCACCAGTCCTGGCCAGTGTCGGCAGCTATGGTGGAAAAGGCTATGCTGAAGAAGATATCACAACCGTCATGAGGGCGGTCAGCTTTGCACTCCTAATCATTCCGTGTATGAGCATTTTCAGGGGATATTTCCAAGGACATTCTGATATGAAACCAACGGCTATTTCACAGGTCATCGAGCAAATTGTTCGAATCGGCTTCTTGCTGGCAGGCGCTTATGTGGTTATCAAAGTACTGAACGGGAGCATCGTAACAGCAGTCAGTGCCGCTACCTTTGCTGCAGCAGCTGGGGCTGTCGGCGGATCGTTGATACTATGGTGGTATTGGAGAAGGGATGCGAAGCTCCGTAAAGAACGGTTGGAAAAAGATCGGGGAGAGCATCAGATTCGTACCATACAGTTATTCAAGGAAATCCTATTAAGCTCCTTCCCCTTCGTAATGGTAGGAATCTCGATGTCCATGTTCCAGCTGGTTGATAATCTAACGTTTACGAGGGCAATGATATCCATTGGTTATGATCAAAATATCATCAAGTCGGCCTTTGGAATCTTAAATTTCAATACGCAGAAGCTTGTTCTGATTCCGAACACAATGGCCACCTCGCTGTCGATTGCCTTGATTCCAGCTATAACGAGCGCCTATATGACGAGGAATTCAAGTGTCTTCCAAAATCAATTGACCCAGTCATTCCAAGTGTTGTTCTTCTTCATGATTCCTGCAGTGATGGGAATGTCCGTGTTGGCAAGTCCGCTTTATACAGCCTTTTATACCTTCAATGAGCTTGGAGGAGAGATACTGGCCATCTATGCACCGGCTGCTATCTTATTCGCCTTGTTCTCAGTGACCGCTGCCGTACTGCAAGGAACAAATTATCAAAAGTATACCGTGCTGAGTCTATTGACAGGCTTCTTATGTAAGCTAGCCTTTAATATCCCGCTCATCCAGCTGTTTGAGACGAAGGGAGCGGTCTATGCCACGACCCTCGGTTATTTGGTGACCTGCCTGATGAACCTCTATTGCATTCATTATTTCACCGGCTATCGCTATCTCCTGCTAATGAAGCGAATCTTATCTATATTCCTGCTTTCTGGCATCATGTGCGGAATTGTCCTAGCCCTTAAAAGCATCTTAGGCACAGTAATTCATTCGCAAGACAGTTTTGGATCCATCATCATAGTGCTGCTTTGCACATTGGCAGGTGTGGGTATTTATGGGTATTTAACCTATCGGACAGGTCTCTTAACGACCATTTTTGACGGGAAGTTGCAAGGGATTATGAGGAGGCTTCAATTATTGAAACGCAGATTTTTATCGGTGTAAACAAATGACGGCAACGCTTTCGTTATTCAACGAATGAGGGTGGTTTGTTGAAATGTACGGGGAAGTAAATCTTGGAGAGTGATTGTAATGAACGTCTCTATAAAAATAAACTGCAATTCAATGGATGGTATAAAGGTAAAGGTACGTTTTCTGAAACAATCACAAGACTGCTGATATGAATTGCCCTTATAGTATTGTTTTTACCTCCGATTTTCCGTTTTCTTGAACATGAAAAGCTTCTAATGCTAAAAGCATGGCTGGCAGCGGAAGAAGGATTTAAGCATATAGAAGAATAACTCAAAAAGAAGCAATGTTAATGTTCGTCAAAGGAGATGAATCATCACACAGGGAGCAGGAGTGATATCGATGTACCCTAACAAGCAAGATAAAAATCAAAAGTTAAGGAAAGTGCAAGGTCTATATAGAAAAAGGAAAAACAAAGGTCGAATAGAGAATGAGGAAAATAGGAGCTGGACGGTATTTATGAATATTTGTTACTGGGCTTTATTTCTTTATATCGTATATAGTTTATTATTTGATATTGGCATACAGCTCCCATCATACTTTGACGAATAAATTTTATTTTATTAGAAGGTATACAGTAGGAGGCATTCATTCAAAAAGGATGAATGTCCTTTTATGTTGAGCGTCCTCCTGGAGTAAGGAAGCTTAATGAAGTAGCATAGACCATCAATTATCGAATATTTATGATAGAAAGCGCTTTGCATGAGCACTCAATAGCAGGGAGAGGGAGGCTGTTATTATTTTAAAAAGAAAACTATTAACGGCTATTCTAAGTAGTTTACTATTTACACTGATTCTTTCAACACCTGATTGGCTTGAAGGGGATCTTTTTTTCAATTTGTATTATTTGAACTTAATGTTTGCTATTACCTACGGAGTTATTGTTTCTATCTTTAGTGATTGGTTTAGTAGGAAACCTTCTAAAAGAGCATATATTCGCGAAATCATTTCTTTCATAATTCATTGCTGTGGAGGAGTGCTGTTCCTTTTTCCAGGTCTTGTTTCTGCTATCTTATTCTTTATTGTGGATCGTTTATTAAAAAAGGTGAAGATTGGATGGCTGACCGTCATTATTGCATCACTAATGGTTGTGCTAGTGTTTGTCATTTTGATTAATAAGTAGCTTAGCTGTTAGAGTTCCAGCGGTGATGCCGGGTCTTAATAAGAAGATAATGATTCAGAGTATACATTAGTAAGGCACATCAAAGCGAATCCTTTCGTATTAGAAGAGCCATCGTTGAAATCTCTTTCTTTTTTGAATGATCATTTTCCAGGTTGAATTTTCAGTATTAGAATCAATCCTCTCTATATAAAGAGGAAGAAGGTCCATTTGATGGAGCATAAGGGAATCGTTTTAATCTAAATTGGTAAAATAGTCAGGAAGAGTTGCAAAGTAAAGCCGATTTAAGATTACTGGTATCACGAAGGTTAATCAGACAGGAGAAAGGAAGATATCGCAATGACTAAAGCAGGGAGAGGCAGGTGTGAACTTTGTTTAAGGGATGATGTGGAGCGTACCATTCACCATTTAACTCCGAGAGAATTTGGGGGAGGCCCTGAAGATACATCACAACTGTGTATTCCTTGCCATAAACAGCTTCACGCCCTTTATTCAAATTCGGAATTGGCTATAAGGCTTAATACAATTGAAAGATTACAGGATGACCCTGAAATGAAAAAATATCTAAATTGGATAAAAAAGCAGCCGGCAGGTAAATTGCCACGTATAAAAAAATCCAGCTATAGGGGACATTAATCCGAGAAGGATTAATGTCTTTTATTGTTGACATCCTGATAATGCGAAGGACAGGTCAGCTGAAAATTCAATGTGGTATAATATGGATAATGTTTTTTTCTGTAAGGGGAATATATGAACGATAGTAAGAAAACTAAACTTTACTTTGCAGGTTTCTTTGTAGCATATCCTATACTGCTCATTATTAGCTCTTTCTTATGGAGAGCATTTATTCTAGATAAAGACATTGGAGTAGTAGCGACTGAGGCATTCTCGATAGTAGGCATATACTATTTGATTATTAGTATACTCTCTGCATTAGTCTATTTGAGAAATATAAAGTTGTCCTAGTAATAGTACAAAGGATTACCTATGTGCTGTATTAGAGGGCGTTCATCCGCCACGGGGCGGGATTGTTACCTAACATGAAGAGTAAACGATAAAAATTCCGCAATATTGATTACTTAGGTTAATGTAATCAATCGTTCTCAAAACAAGATTTTGAAAGGAAGATATCACATTGTTAGAAGTAAAAAAAGTGTTTGACTGTATGATAGAAACAGAAAGATTAGTAATAAGGCCTAAGCATTCCTTAACAAAAAAGCGGATTAGCGAAAAAAATGAATATCGTGTTTTGTTCCAATGTAGAAGTTCATTAAGGTATGCAGGTTTTGTAAAAGCTTGAATGTAGACATTTGGTCTCTTCAATAAATCGATGGATCTTCATAATTATTTTGTGAATGAATAATGAATTGGAGGGGTAATGATGAGAACCCTATCACCAGAACAAGAGCAAACACTGCTCACCACCCTGCAAGACCGTTTTGAGAAAAATAGACAGCGCCATCCAAATATTGAATGGACACAGATTCAGGAGAAATTGGAGGCCAATCCCGAAAAGCTGTGGTCTCTATATCAAATGGAAGAGACTGGCGGAGAGCCGGATGTAGTGGAGGAAGGTCATCTAGCAGGCGAGTATGTCTTTTATGATTGTTCAGCGGAAAGTCCTAAAGGACGGAGAAGCGTGTGCTATGACCGCGAAGCACTGGAGGCAAGGAAGAAGAATAAACCGAAAACGAGTGCAATGGATATGGCTGCCGATATGGGGATTGAGATTTTAACGGAGGAACAGTACCGGAATCTGCAGAAGTTTGGTGAATTTGATCTAAAGACCTCCAGCTGGGTGCAAACGCCTGCTGCGATTCGTACTCTTGGCGGAGCCATTTTTTGTGACCGACGCTATGACATGGTGTTTATGTATCATAATGGCGCAGATTCATATTATGCTGCCAGAGGCTTTCGCGGCTTGCTGCGGGTCTGATCAACTAACCCTGATTTCACTTTGGAAATCAGGGTCTTTTTTTGTTCCAAATAGGATGGAATCTGATGAAAAGGTTACTATTTACAAAATATTGGGTAGGGATAGCATATGAGCTTTTTCCTGCTGATGGAATAAAAGGGGTTTATTAGTTTTTGATAGAAAGGAACATATGATGAAGAAAGTATCGAACGTATTTTGGATTACTGTTGCGATTGTGTTAGCGGCTGTGGTGTTTGGGGTTGCGGCACCAGCAAGCTTTGAGGAAGCTACGGCAAATCTGCAATCTTTTCTCACCACGTCATTCGGTTGGTATTATTTAATTTTAGTGACGATTATCGTCATTTTTTGCGTGTTTCTCATTTTTAGTCCTGTTGGGACGATTCGGCTTGGCAAGGCAGATGATAGACCGGAGTTTTCAAATGCCTCCTGGTTTGCCATGCTCTTTAGTGCCGGCATGGGGATTGGCCTTGTGTTTTGGGGGGCAGCTGAGCCGCTCTCCCATTTCATGACTCCGCCGCTTGCGGATGGGGGAACTCCTGAAGCGCATAAGGAAGCGATGCGCTATACATTCTTCCACTGGGGAATCCATGCATGGGGAATCTATGCAATCGTAGCGCTTGCCCTGGCGTATTTTCAATTTCGGAAAAATGAGCCTGGCTTGATATCGGCGACTTTAAAACCTGTGCTAGGTAAAAGGATGGATGGCCCTCTAGGAACCATCGTAGATGTATTGGCTGTTTTTGCGACAGTCATCGGAGTGGCGACCACTTTAGGCTTCGGAGCGGCACAAATAAACGGCGGGTTATCTTTCATGTTTGGCATTCCGAATAGCTTTGGCGTTCAAGCCATCATTATTGCTATCGTAACGGTGCTGTTTATCCTCTCGGCTTGGTCTGGATTAGGGAAGGGCATCAAATATTTGAGCAATGCGAATATGGTATTAGCCAGCCTGCTCTTTCTATTAATGTTCATTGTTGGACCAGCTATTCTCACCTTAAATATGTTTACGGATACACTCGGAGGATATATCCAGAATATCGTTCAAATGAGCTTCCGGATTGCCCCTCTTAATGAGGAGCACCGCTCATGGATTAATGGATGGACAATTTTCTATTGGGCATGGTGGATCTCATGGTCACCCTTCGTTGGGATATTCATCGCACGCGTATCTAAGGGCCGAACCATCCGTCAATTCATGATTGGGGTCTTATTGCTGCCGGCTTTAGTCAGCTTCTTATGGTTCTCTGTTTTTGGCACCTCAGCTATTGAGGTACAAAATGCGGGGAATGTCGATTTAACCAACTTTGCCACAGAAGAGGTCTTGTTTGCGGTGTTAAGTGAATTTCCATGGTCGACAATTCTCTCTATCATTGTGATTATCCTTGTGTCGACCTTTTTCATCACATCTGCGGATTCTGCCACCTTTGTATTGGGTATGCAGACGACCTATGGTTCACTCACACCGGCAAATACGGTGAAAGTAGTTTGGGGCATCGCTCAATCTGCCATCGCCTTGATTCTCTTATATAGCGGTGGATTGCAGGCCCTGCAAAATTCCTTAATTGCAGCTGCTTTCCCGTTTTCGCTCATTATTGTGTTAATGATGATATCACTCTACCGATCGCTGTCCCAGGAGAAAAAGGAGCTTGGCTTATACTTTAAACCGAAGCGGCCGGAGGAAGGCACAAAAGAGGAGCGGGCTTGATGCCCCTCTTTTTTTGCGTTGGCCGTTCCTTTATGATTCTTTCTTTCGGAAAGGTACAGAGGAAGAAAGTTAAACTATGTCGAATATAGTAAAGAAGGAGAATACATGGAATTCATAGATTTTCTGTAGGAAATGGTGAGTTATTTAAGGGAGAGATTAATATAAATCCATTGATTTAAGCTAGTAATCTAGTTGAAAAGGACAGTTGAAGGGATATGTGGAAAATGAACAATGCTTTATACATATTGTACGCCATCGTATTGGGAGTCGTATCGATTGTGACCGGTGAGATTGTAACCTTTATCATGCTGGGATTCATACTTTTAAGCTTGAATAATATTCATAAGATTCTTGTGAAGCTTTATCTTCAGAATGAGCGGAATAATAGGGGGTAGGAATAGAGGAGAGAATGAGAGAGATATTTAAGAATTTCTTTTAAAGGACTGTTAGATATGTGGGAGCAAAAATATATTGAAACGCCAAGAGGGCGCTTTGAACTATTTACATGCGGGAAGGGAGAACCTCTATGTGTCACGCATTTATATAGTGAATTCAATGAACGCGGCTATTATTTTGCGGATGCCTTTGCAGGGAACTTCAAGGTATATTTGGTTAATTTAAAGGAAGCAGGCCATTCATGTAAGGTCAATCATAATGCCGAATTAAGCATGTCTGAGGCCGCCAACGATTTAGAGGCAATCAGGGAAGCGGTTGGATTGAAGCAATGGGCATTTGCCGGACATTCGACCGGCGGTATGCTCGGTTTGGTTTATGCCATGCTTTTTCCGGGTTCTCTTTCTAAGCTGATGACAGGGGGGGCAGCAGCCAGAAGAGGATATATGGAGCATGGAGGAAGCATGTATTGTCCAAGCAGTCCGCTAAATAAAAGATTGATAGAGATTTTTACAATATTGAAATCTCCAGATGCTGCGATAGAGGAGAAAAGGGCCGCCAGTGGGATTGGAGCGATATGTCTCTTTATGATCCATCGAAGCGGGATGAATATTTCAGCAAGCCATCAAGCGGCAAGGTTGTGCAAAAAAGATTGGAGTATTTCTCTTTTCGGGAATTGCCGTATTTTGATTTGCTTGGGGAACTCTCGAATATTGTTACACCAACCATCGTGTATGGCGGAAGGCATGATGCGCAGTGTCCCTTTGTATTTTCGAAAGAAATATATGAAGGCATTAGAAATGCTAAACTATTTGTATTTGAAGAAAGCAATCATATGCCTTATTTAGAGGAAAAGGATAAGTTCGCAAAAATGGTCGAATATTTTCGTTCAACACCGTATTGTTTAGGTAATCAATAGAGGAATTAACAAGTAGGGGGCAGCAAAATGATTGAATTCAAGCCAATCGACCGAACCAATTATCATGAGTGTATAGATCTAAAAGTAGCCGAGGCGCAAAAGAACTTTGTCGCGCCTAATTTATTTTCCCTCGTCCAGGCAGCATATGAACCGGATTTCTATCCATTAGGTATTTATGAGGAAGGGAAAATGGTCGGGTTTATTTTGTATGATTTTGATTATGAGTTAAATGGCTGGTCCATGAGCCGTTTCATGGTTGGTGAGGAATATCAGAGCAAAGGGATTGGGAAGGCGGCTTTGAAGGCTTTCATCGATTTCTTCATCCATAAGCATGGCCGCCTGCCGCTCTATACGAGTGCAGAGGTGGACAATTCTGTTGCGATTGCCTTGTATGAGAAAGGCGGCTTCGAGAAGCAGGAAGTGTTCGAATACGAATCAGGTGGCAGGACGTACAGGGAAATTCGAATGATAGCACAACTATAAGCAGGATAAAGAAGGGGGGCACTCTGTCAGCAAGACCTATTTAACAGAGCGCCCCTTTTTTCATAAAGCCGCACGAATTTGGTCAAAAATCGTATTGAGATTCTTGTTCCTCACGAATCTTTGTGAAGGTTTTTGTCAGGATAATCGTATCTTCCACTAATCGTTTTATCCGAAATAACACATCGTCATTGGTTATTTCCTTTTGATAAAAGTCCTTCTCTTCTATGAACACATATGTCTGCACCATTTGCGCTTTCATATAAGCGAGGATTGGTTTTAGCTGCTGTTCTGCAACAAGATAATGCTTTGGTGAGCCAGCAGTCACAATCATGCTGACTACTTTATCCCGAAAAGCTTGAACGGGCAGCAAGTCAAAGATGTTTTTGAGTGTGGCAGGTAAAGATGCCTGAAAGATTGGTGTGCCAATAATGAGTGCATCTGCGTCCATAATGGTTTTGGTGACAAAGCCTGCGTCACCTTCATAATCTAGGTAATTCCGGCCGTCGCTGAACTGAATGTCGTATTCTGCCAAGTCAATTAATGTTACATCAACATCAGGGTATTGTTTCTTTAACAAGGCTACTGTCGTATTTAATGCTGTTAGCGTTTTTGAACCGATTCGAGAACCGGATAATGCAACTACCTTCATGATCATTCCTCCTTATTTCTGGGCTGTGTATTTCCGGATGGCTGGCAAGATTTTAGAGCCAATCAAGTCAATATTTTTTTTGATTTGATCGAACGGCATTCCCCCAAAGTCAATTTGGGCAATATAGCGTTGATGTCCAAACATTTCATGCTGATAGAGAATTTTCTCAATGATTTCTTCGGGGCTGCCAATATTCATGATATTGTGCGGGTCAATTCCTTGAGCAAATAGCTGCTTCGCAAACCCTCTGCCATTTGTTTTCTTCATTCCTTCGTTAATATGTGGATATAATTCTCTTAAGGCTTGCTGTGATGATTCTGATGCATAAAAGAAACCAGCAGTCGCTACCGGCAGTTCGGCTGGATTGAATCCATTGCTTCTTGCTGCCTCACGATAGGCATCAATGGTATTCTTAAATATAGAAGCGGGTCCCCCTAAATGAGCCATGAACATAGGCACACCCGCATAGCCAGCCTTGATGGCACTCGCCGGTGTACCGCCAACAGCACGCCAAATCGGTATTTTTCCTTCCTTTGGCCGCGGGAGAATTTGTGCATTCTTTAAGGGCGCACGGTAGTTTCCACTCCAATTGAGCACTTCTTCCTTATTGATTTGAAGAAGAAGCTCGAATTTCTCCTCAAATAATTCCTCATAATGCCGGATATCATAACCCAATAAATCGAATAAACCTACCCTAGAGGCGCGACCGGCAACAATTTCTGCCCGCCCGTTGGATATTAAATCAATGGTTGCGAAATCCTCATACACGCGTACAGGGTCAGAGGTACTGATGATTGTTGAGGAACTGGCGATTTTAATATTTTTTGTCGCTTGAGCAATGGCGCCGAGAACAACCGAATGAGCCTGCGTTGCAAAATATTCCTGGTGGCTTTCTCCAACACTGAAGAAATCTATTCCTGCTTCATCGGCCAGTTTGGCATATTCAATGATTTCTTGTACACGTTCTTGTGCAGAAATCCTTTCGCCTGTTAGCGGGTTGGGAAGATGATCGCCCAATGTATAAATGCCAAATTCTAATCCTTTAGACGGATCTATTCTGTATTGTTTCATTTAAATCTCACCTTCTCTTAAATTTTCTGATTTCAATATAACTCTTTTGTATCTTCAGTATGAAGGGTATAGGATAATAATGGAAGTACGCACTTTGAAGTGGTATACTATCAAAAATGATACTAAAGGAGAGGACAGTCTTCATGGAGATTGAACCTAAGTTATGCAAGGTCGAAGATGCGCTTGGAATTCTTGTCGGGAAATGGAAGCCAATCATTCTATTGAACTTAATGAAAGAGGGTACCCAACGATTTAGTGAATTGCAGCGGAATCTCCCGGGTATTACTCAAAAAATGCTCACAAAGCAACTCCGCGAATTGGAGGATGAAGATATCATTAAACGTGTTGTTTATCCGCAGGTTCCGCCGAAGGTAGAATATTCTATCACTGAATATGGGAAAACACTTGAACCAATATTAGCGGACATGCATGAATGGGGAATGAAGCATACGCTTCATAAGCAGCAAAGAGCACAGCAAAAAAACACATCAGTTTCTTCCTGAAATCGAAAAGATAATAGATAAGAGAAAAGGCGTGAATCCAAGAGGGGTTGATGCCTTTTTTATGCTTGTCCTTTCAGTAAAATTGTCCTGCTAGATGGGTGAGGGCTAGTGCCGCTATATCTAGAGGGGACATGTCTAACATTGATTTTCTTTATTTTTTATTGCAAATACAATAAAATTGCGGTAAGTTAACGATAGTGAATTATTGTTGCGTTTGCAATAAAAAGAAGGAGCTTATAATGAAAGAAATTCTACGTGAGATTGGTATGATTGCAAGGGCCTTGGATTCCATTAGCAATATTGAATTCAAGGAATTTGATTTAACGAAGGGACAGTATTTGTATGTCGTCCGCATCTGTGAGAATCCAGGAATCATTCAGGAAAAGCTGGCTGAGATGATCAAGGTGGACCGGACGACGGCAGCCCGGGCGATTAAGAAGCTTGAGATGAATGGTTTCATCGAGAAGAGAGATGATTCTCTCAATAAGAAGATCAAAAAGCTTTATCCGACAGAGAAGGGGAATAAGGTCTATCCATTTATTAAACGGGAGAATGACTATTCCAACCGCGTGGCGCTTGCAGGATTTACGGAAGAGGAGATGGAGACCATCCATGACCTGTTGCAAAGAGTCAGGAAGAATGTCGAAGTGGACTGGGAATATGTGAAGAAGGGTAATAAGCGAGATTACTAAGGAGGAGCAGCCATACTGTATGATGATTACGATCAAAAAGTGTACACTCGACGACCTGGATGACCTTCAAGTCATCAGCTATGACACATTCAATGAAACATTTAAGGAGCAGAATTCAGCGGAGAATATGAAGGCCTATTTGGAGAGGGCCTTTACATTAGAGAAATTGGAGAAGGAATTGTCCCATCCATCCTCCCATTTCTTCTTCATCTATATTCACGGGGAGCTTGCTGGTTACTTGAAGGTCAATATGAATGATGCCCAAACAGAGGAGATGGGTGAAGAAGCATTTGAAATTGAACGGATTTATATTAAGCGAGATTATAAGAAGCAAGGTCTCGGCAAGTACTTGCTGAATCTGGCACACGACATGGCTATTACCCATGGGAAGAAAAGCATCTGGCTCGGAGTATGGGAGAAGAATCATCACGCCCTTGCCTTCTATACGAAAATGGGATTTATCCAAGCGGGAGCTCATTCCTTTTTCATGGGAGATGAAGAACAGATAGATTACATTATGGTGAAAGAGCTTCTTTAAATTGACGTAGGTGGTGAATTAGGATGTATGTACCGAAAATGTTTAAAGTTACAAATCAAGAGGACATTTATGCCTTTATCGAAGCAAATTCCTTTGCGACACTTGTCACGATGGAAAAGGGAAAACCGATTGCTACTCATTTGCCAATGGAATTGAAGAAGCAGGGTGAGGATTATTATCTTACCGGGCATCTTGCGTACGGTAACCGTCAGTGGAAAACCTTTGATGGTGAGGTTCTTGCTATTTTTCAAGGACCGGATGCATACATATCTTCTTCTTGGTATGAGCATGAGGAAGTGCCGACATGGAATTATCAAGCCGTGCATGTGTATGGGCAGGCCGTAATACTCGAGAGGGAAGAATTGATCGAAGAACTCAGCCGGATGCTCAAAAAGTACGAGGGAAACCGGGAGAATCCTGTATTGTGGGAGACTCTCTCCCCGGAACTTCTTGAACAGGAGCTGAAGGGAACAGTTGGCTTCAAGATTAAGATCAGCGACATTCATGCAGCCTATAAATTAAGCCAAAACCGAAATCAAAGAGATTTTCAATCTATTATGGAGCGGCTTCGTCATGAGGGGAATTCGAAATCAGCGGAAATCGCTAAAGAGATGGAAAAGAGAGTAATTGATTAGAAGGAATCAAGAGCTGACCTGTACAGCTCTTTTTTATTCCAATATATGGTTGTTTGCTGTGCTATAATTTAAAGAAAAAGGGTTGGGAGAATTTGAGGTTACTAGATGACATAAAAAATATGTTCCTGGATATCGCGGCTGCTGTCCATGGATTTTTCTATGGGTTCATCGTAATTAGTACGACTTCAGTGGTTATTGGATTGATTGTGTATTTTGGAATCGCAGCATATAAGTTCGTTTTTAGTTAGGACGTGGGAGCATTCATGTACTACAGAATAATAGAGGAACCAAAAGAAGATGTCTATCGGCAATTGATTGACCTGGCATTCAAGGTTTCTGATCGGTTTCAGCTGGTATTGAGGAAAGATATGATGTCGAATGTGAAGAGAGCGATGAAGTCTTATGAGCCTATCTTGAGTATGCTTGAGCCCTCCTTGATTGAAAGGAAAGAGGCATCCGAATGGGCGAGTACCATCTTGCTTCGTTCGGATGCTTTTGTCTATGAATACCGCATAACTGATGAAGCAAGAGAAGTGATGGAGTCCTTGTCTGACTCGTTATATGGCTGGATTCAGCCTGATTTGCCAGAAGACTTAGCCTTCCTTAAAGAAGGAAAGGCATGGCTTACGACATCCTCCCATGAAGGATGGTGTGTAATTAGTCCAGAAAATACGCGCAGCAGTAAATGGTTAGTTGAAAAACTTATGACTATAACAGGGCTTAAACTTGAGAAAGTAGAAGACTAACAAGTGATTGGTGATTTGAATTTTTTCTATAAATGAATTGGAAGTAACAGATAAAGGAGCGGGCATGACATGCCCGCTCCTCTTTACTAGCTTATTTTGCTGCGTTGATGTAAAGCAGACCTTCTGCTCGTTCAACGGACTTATTGCCATAATCATCTGTTGCCGTTACTTGAACTGCTGCACCGTTGGCTTTTACGTTCTTCGTGGCTGTGTAGTAGCCGACATAATGGCCAGGTGATGTTTCACGCATTGGCAGTTCGATGGCATTGGCAGATTGCTTAAGGTTCGTAAGTGGAAGAAGGATAGAGAAGGTTGCGTCAAGTCCTTCTTCACTATCAAATTCCACTTTAATGGAATCTCCGCTTTCAAGCTCTCTATCCGCATCAGGCTTCAGATTTTCAAAGACTGGAGCTGTGTATTTCACATCAAGAGTGACTGTTTTCTTGATGCTGTTTCCAGCTTTGTCTTTTGCCTGAACCGTGATTTGGTTGCTTCCCTCATCGAGAAGGATACGCTTGCTGAATTTTCCATCCTTCACTGTAGCTGTTTGACCGTTGACCTTCACCCAATCTAGGTTCTCGTCAGCGACCGTACCTGTCACAGTGACGGTTTCTTTATTATATTTGGTGCCGTCTGCAGGAGATGTGATCGCAAGCTCAGGCTTAGCTTGGTCGAGGATGATGGTAACCGGCTCTGAAGCATCGGTTGAACCGACATCTGTTTTTGCTTTGGCAGTCAGTTCATTTGCGCCGTTATCAAGCTCGACTTCTGCTTTAAAGACTCCCTCGCCATTTGTTTCCGTTTCGACAGCCTTTTCACCGTTTTTGTACAGTTCAATTGCTGTATCAGGTGAGGAAGTGCCTTCAACGCTTACTTTATTCTTATTTGTGTAAGAACCATCAGCAGGAGAAGTGATGACCGGCACCTCCAGCTCATAATTAACTGTTGCGCGAATCATATAGTTTCCTTCTGCCTCAGGAGTTTTGGACCAGGAGCCACTCACATATTGCCAGCTTCGACCTGCTTTTGGTCCGTTTTCATCTGTGCCAAGTCCAGGTGCGTTTGGATTTGGTAATGTTTGTGTGTACACGATGTAGAAGTCGCCTTCAACCATAATGCCATGCTCGGCAAGGTCGACATGTGTCCAAGTACCGTCACGAAGCGCTGTGTGACTGAAAGGACCACCGAGTTTTTGGCCAGGGGCACCATCTGCACCGCTTGCATCATAGACAGATACGTCAAATGCTGTACCGCCAGGATTTGGCCAAGAAGTATCCCAGAAACGGAGAAGGGCACCTGTGACTAAGGCTTGTTTTTCTCCTTCTTTCAAGGACATCTTCACAGCCCAGCCGTTTCCGGCATCATAGAAGGCTCTTGCGTTTTCGGCTGTTCCATCATCATAGCCGATTTCGCCGGCATATCCAATGAATGGTCGAAGATCGAAGTTCGCGGTTGCTGGTTCGCCTTCTTCAATTGTTACGGTTGTTTCTGCACTATAGTAAGAAGGGGCAGTGATTTTCAATGTGTACGTGCCTTCATAAGCTGTAAGTGTGTATTCCCCGTCCTCATTAGTCATAACAGGAGTAACTGCTGCATCCTCGACTAAGTAGATGGTCGCACCTTCAACCGGTTCGCCTGTGCTGCGGTTTGTGACAACACCGCTGACAGTACCTTTCGGTGTTTCTTGCAGGGTGAAGTTCGCCGTAGCTGTGCCTTCATCCTCTACATTGACTGTTCGTGACTGTGATTGATAACCGTATGCCTCAGCCCGTACCGTATATTCCCCAGTTGCATGAGTTAGTTCATAGGAGCCATCTTGAGGGTTGGTGTATACAGAGCGGCCTGTTTCAAGCACATTCACCTTTGCTTGTAATGGAAGAAGCAATGGTAAAGGTGTTTCTTTATCAGGGTCACTGTCTTTTTTGCTATCTTTTGCTTTTACTGGAGTGATTTTGTTCGGATCAACTTTTGTCTTAGCTGTTGCTTTTGTGGTGTCTTCTGTTGTTTTTGTGATACCAAGATTTGCTTTCTTCGCCGGTGCGATTGGTGTAGCAGAGAGTTTAACATCATCTAAATACCAGCCTGCGCGCTGAACAGATCCATCTGTTGTCACGTTAAAGGCAATATAGACACGCTGTCCGGCATATTCGCTCAAGTCTACTTCCCCGTCCACCCATGCGTTGGATAGATCATTATAGCGAGCAACCTGTGTCCAAGTTGAGCCATCTGTTGAAAGGAAAACATGACCGAAATCATAGTTTCTCTCTAGATTGTACCAATGCTTAAATTGAAGGAAGCTATTGCCCTCTGGAAGGTCGATTGGGGGCATTTGCAAGCTCATATTCGCGCTGTTTGCATAGTTTCCAGCAAGGTTGGTCGCATAAACCTTTTCACCGGAGGCAGCTGCGCCTGGTCCTGAGGTTGGAGCTCCCCATTCCCATGAGTTATTCGTGCCGTAGGATCTCCATCCTGTCGGGTTTTGTTCAAAATCTGTTTCGTAGCCGACAGTTATGCCGTTTAGAAGCTCTACTGTGTATGTGCCGGTTTCTTTCGTGTTTCCGCCAAAGTCATTGGCAATGAATTGATACTGTGTTGATTCACCAGTCAATTCACTTCCAGGAATCGTTGCTTCGTATTCGCCGGATTGGTAATCGCCGCTCACGCGTTCGGCGCTCACTTCAGCCCAGCTTCCATCTGCCTTCTTGTATTTCAGTGTTACGTTTGTAACAGAGATATTATCCGTTGCTGTCGCTTTAAGAGCAAGGTCCATTCCTTTGTAAGAGCTTGTAACAGGCTCTGTTTCAATAGCTGGGGCTTGTGTGTCATCCCCTTCCTTTGTTACAGTTCCTTTAATTTTGCCAAGGCCGCTGACAACGGAGGAAACTGCATCAAAAGCATTGACGAGTCCAGCCCCATAGCCATTGTTAGGAGATACAGGATAGGTACTGTCAGTAAGCGGAGTAGCTGTTGTAGATAAGATTTCCTCAAGCTCATCAACAGTTAAGCTGGCATTTGCCTGCTTCAATAAGGCAACGACCCCAGAAATATGCGGTCCTGCCATGGATGTTCCGTTCCATCCGCCTTCATAGGCGCCTCCTGGAACAGATGAGCGGATATTGACACCAGGTGCAGAGATATCCGGCTTAAGCTCACCATAAGGGGATGGTCCTCTTAATGAGAAGCTCGCTAACGCATTATTGATATCAGTCGCACCAGTAGCGTAAGATTCCGGATAGTTAGCTGGATTGGCAACAGATCCTGGGCCGCCCGGGTTAGTTAAAGTTGTGTTCCCGGCGGAGAACTCTGGGAAGATATCTGCACTTTTCCAAGCCTGGACCATTGGACGGAACCATTCATCAAGGCCGGCACCGCCGCCCCATGAGTTGGTGACTACGTCAGGTGCCATTTCAGGATGGGGATTACCGGCGGCATCTTTCGGTGCCAATACCCATTCTCCGGCTTCTATCAAGTCAGAATCTGTACCTCCGTTTGCTGTGAAGGCTTTAACGGCAATGAACTTAGCGCCCGGGGCTACACCGATTTGGTTCGTGCCATTTGGCTCGGAACCGACCATCGTTCCAATTGTGTGAGTGCCATGATCTAGATCATCATAAGGGGCATTGCGGTTAGCTGAAGTTGCGTCATACCAGTTATATTCATGGGAAGGCTGGTTCGGATTCGCTGGGTCGTATCCACGATATTTTGTCTTCAGGGATGGATGATCCCATTGAACGCCAGTATCAATGCTGGCAACAACCGTTCCGGCACCATCAATGCCCATTTCCCATACGGCAGGCGCGCTGATTTGAGCGATATTCCACTCAACGGAAGATGTTTCAGCTTTTGTTTCCTTAGCTGATTCCTTCGTTGTAACTTTCTTATTTTCAGTTGTTTTTGCTTTTGTCTCGGCTTTGGCTACTGGCTGTATCAGCTGTCTTGTTTCATTTGGGAGGATTTTGTCTACCTCTGGATAAGCCGCAATTTTCTTCATGACCGATTCTGAAGCCGTGACAGCTATCGCATTCACGATATAGAACGATTGAAGATCCTTCGCTTCGCCTGCCTTCACCTGTTCCTCTAAGAATTTATTGACATTCATTTGAGTTTCTTGGGCGGTGGCACGGAGGTTTGTGACTATGCTTGAGCGCTTGGCCAATGATGCCTTAGAAGATGACAGCTTTTGTTTCTTGGCAGCTGCAGTCGCTTCTTTCGCTACTTTAGCAGTATCGACCTGCTCCTTGAATTTGATGATAAAAGAAACTTTATCCTCTTTTTCAAACTGGGTGGAAAGCTTCTTGGAGATTTTTGTCTTACTCTTTTCGGCAATTGTCGAACTAGCCGATGTATTGACTGATTTTGTGGTTGAAGCATAAGATGCGGTTTGTGCCCCTGATGTGAAGATCAGTGCTGGGATGAGAAGTGAAGATAGAAGAATGCCTTGTACCTTTTTTCTTTTTCTGCTCATTATTTCCCCTCCTACTTTTATTGTCGAACGTTCTTAATAACATTCATCACCTCCTATTCATAAGAATGCTTGTTTGCGCTCGTGGTTGTTATATCAACTTTACCTTAATGATTGGGTCGAAGGTTGTCTGTTTTTATCATAATAAAGAGTTGTTCGTTAAAATGAATCCTTTGGAGGAAAGCCGCATGTATATGGGGTTGTCGAAATCAGTACAAAGTCTATGAGTGTCAGGCTAAAAAGCGGAAGAAGGTCATATACCATATAATGTAAAAACAGGGAGAAGGAGTAAAATGAGTATTCCGGCATGTGAGATGGAAGTAAAAGGATTGATATGTGCGAAATAGAGAACATAGGATGACAGCTAACGAATTAGGAAGCAAGCAAAAACTGGGGGGAATAGATGAATAGGAGAGGCAGATAGGCCCAGTTATGTGAATGGATCAGCTCGTTCGTAACAGATAATCAATCCCTAACCAAGAAAGGGATACGACAAAATTTGCCTAAATATGTGGATAAATGAGAGATGCCCAGTGTAAATTATTATTAGAAAATAAAAAGTACAGGAGGGTCTAAATGAACGACTATTTAGCAAAAGCACAAGCCATGAAAGATGAATTAATCAACTATAGGCGGCATATCCACCAAAACCCTGAAGTGGGGGACCATCTTCCGCAAACAACCGCATACGTGATGGAGCGTTTACGGGAATTCGGATACGATCCTGAGGAGATTTGTGACAGCGGAATTGTTGCCTTGGCCGGTAAAAAGGACGGGGGAAAAACATTCATGCTGAGGGCGGATATGGATGCACTCCCGATTACGGAGGAGACTGATTATTCCTTTAAAGCGACGAATGGAAAGATGCATGCATGCGGACATGATGTTCATACGACTATGCTATTAGGAGCGGCTAAGCTATTAAAAGAGCATGAAAATGAGCTTGAAGGAACGGTTAAGCTTATCTTTCAGCCGAACGAGGAAGGCTTCAAGGGAGCAAAACGGATGATTCAGGCAGGTGTTTTGGAAAACCCTAAGGTGGATGCGGCCATGGCCCTGCATGTTCATTCAGGCACACCGACAAATACGGTCCTGTATGGACATGGAACAAGCATTGCCGGCTGCACAATCTTCCGTATTACGGTCAAAGGGGTCGGATGCCATGGGGCGATGCCGGAAACAGGTGTTGATCCGATTAATATCGCCTCGCATATTTATCTCTCCATGCAAGAAATCATTGCTAGAGAAGTGTCTGCTATCCAATCTGCGGTTATCACAGTCGGAAAGTTCCAGGCAGGGAATACGCATAATGTTATCCCTGACCAAGCGGTATTAGAAGGGACCATCCGTTATTTGGATGTAGACATAGGCGATTTTATTCAAAAAAGACTAGAAGAAATTGTCACCTCTACAGCGAAGCTGTTTAGAGGAGAAGCAAACTTTGAGGTCGTGGCATCTGTTCCTCCTTTGAAGAATGATGATGCGCTCGCCGACCAATTGTCCACTTATGTAAAGGATATTGTTGGAGATCAAGCTGTCATTTCCTTTGAAGGCGGAGGAATGGGCTCTGAAGATTTTGCTTCGTACGGGTATAAGGTGCCGAGTGTCTATTTCCTGCTAGGAGCTGGGTCGAAAGAAGAAAATCCTCACTATGGGTTTCCGATGCATCATCCTCAGGTTGAGTTCAACGAGGATATCTTACCGATAGGTGCAGCCATGCATGCCAATGCAGCGACGATGTGGCTCAAATCGAATAAACCCTCATGAAACATTTTCCAAGGGAGAAACGTATATAAATAGAGGAGAAAGTAACAAAAATATACGGTGGGGGAGAATTGTGATGGCAGAGAAATATATTTCGATTGTAGGGGTCAGCCATTACTTTGGCCCGGAGATTTTTAAGGTGGGACAGAAGGTCATTCTGCGAAAAGACCATGATAATAAGCAGGATGATGAAGCGATTCAAGCGGAGCTTCAGACAATCGGCAAGGTCGGATATGTCGCCAATAATTATCAAACGGTTGCCAAAGGAACGCAAAGTGCCGGACGGATTTATGACTCGTTTGATGAGGTATGCGCAGGAGAAGTGGCGTTTATTGTGAAAGACACCGTTATTGCTAAGGTGCTCCCGGAGGAAAAAGTAATAACAGAAGAGGAAAGTAAAGGAGTCTGAAAATGCCATCAGACTCCTTTTTCAATCAAGAGGTTTGCTTAGTCAGTTTGTTCTTAAGCTGTGCCAGTTGCTGCATAAGACCTTCATATTCAGCAAAATCAATCTCACAATTCCCAAACACAACTTCAATTCTTGAAGTGATAAGCGGCTTTTGGTCCCATGCTTTTTGCTCAAGGGAGATAAACACTTTGCGTTCATCAAGCCTTGAGCGTTCCTTCTTCAGCCATCCGTTTGCTTCCATACGGGAAATCATCGGGGTTAATGTACCTGTCCCAAGATTGACGTGCTCGCCTAATTCCTTCATGGTCACATGGTCTTTTTCCCATAAGCTCAGCAATACTAAGTATTGGGGATAGGTTAAACCAAATTTCTTTAAGGCATTTGTATACAATCGCGTAAATTCGCCTGAGACTTCATAGAGGGAGAAGCATAATTGCTTTCTCAGTGTAAAAAACTCTTCCATATCATTCACCTAACGACTTGCATTCTCGATGACACTTCGGATATCTTCTTCAATCTTTTGGGGTTCAGTTGTGGGAGCATAACGCTCAATGACCTCACCCTTTTCATTAACGAGAAATTTGGTGAAATTCCATTTAATCTGCTTACCGAGCAAACCCTTTTGCTGCTGGGTCAGATATTGAAACAGAGGATCAGCCTCATTCCCATTGACCTTGACTTTCGCAAACATCGGAAAGCTTACCCCATAATTCATCTGACAAAATTGTGTCGTCTCTTCAATATCGTCATATTCTTGATTGTTAAATTGATCGCATGGAAACCCAAGGACCTGGAAGCCGTCTTCTTGAAATTTCTCGTGCAGCTCCTGTAAGCCTTTAAATTGGGGGGCCAAGCCGCATTTGCTGGCCGTATTCACGATTAAAAGCGGCTTTCCTTCATACATATCCAGCGGCTGCATTAATCCGTCTGTTTTCTTCACTTGGAAATCATAGACTGTTTTCATGCAAATCCTCCTCCATATAATTGTATCGTGTACGATTTAATTATACAGAAAATGGTCATTCTTACCAAAGGTTACGGTTTGTGATGATAGGGTTACTAGTTGGTTAGTTTGTTAGTTGCGGCGTAGTGAAACGAATTTCGCTCATACGGCTTGTAGTCTGCCCATAGGCTGGTGAATTCGCCCTTAAAGTCAAATCTTTCGCTCTTAAGCCTTATCATTTCGCCCATAAAACAAGAAATGACAAAGATTTCACGATGAATTTAATGCTAACCAAGCTCCTGTAGTCAAAATCATCAGCTTAGGCTCATTTATCATAAATAATTCCGGATTTTTTTGATAAATGTTCTTCCTTATGACCATCTAGAGCTATTTATCAAAAAAACAGGCAGAGCTTCTCTGCCTGTAATCGATTATTTAATGACTTTCACGAATCGTTTCTTCCCAATCTGAATGACATCCTCGCTGGCAATGGTCTGATTCAATGTTTCAGATGTCAGCTTTTCCCCATTGAGGGAGACGCCGTTTTGCTTCACTAAGCGGAGGAACTCGCTTTTGCTAGTGACAAGTCCATGCTCGATGAGATTCGGGATAACATCTGTGATGGTTTCTTGAGCGTCCTCCAATTGGATGGTCGGAATGTCATTGGGCAGCTCTCTTTTGCGGAAGACCGTCTCGAAGTACTGTCTTGCCTCCTTCATTGTCTTCTCACCGTGGTACAGGGCGGTGATAATCTGAGCGAGCTCAATTTTGATGTCTCGCGGATTTTCCCCGTTTTCTAAGCGAGCTTTGATAGCTGCTATTTGTTGTGGATGTTCATCTGTCGCTAATTCGAAGTATTTGATAATCAGTTCATCAGGGATTTCCATTACCTTCTTGAACATCACTTCAGGAGCTTCGTTCACACCAATGTAGTTGCCTAAGCTTTTGCTCATCTTTTCTTTGCCGTCCAATCCTTCAAGAAGCGGCATGAAGATGGCGATTTGTTTCTCCAGGCCGAAATGTTTTTGCAGCGTACGCCCCATGAGGATATTGAAGGTTTGATCTGTACCGCCGAGTTCAATATCTGCCTTTAATTCCACGGAATCGTATGCTTGCATGAGCGGGTAGAAAAATTCATGGATGCCGATTGGTATCTGGTTTTGGTAGCGTTTTTGGAAATCATCTCTTTCCAAAATACGAGCAACCGATGTGGTGGCCGCTAATTTAATGACATCTTCAAAGGTCAATTTCGACAGCCATTCACTATTAAAGCGGACAGTTGTTTTCTCCTGATCAAGCACTTTGAATATTTGCTCGCAATATGTTTTTGCATTTTCCTTTACAACTTCATCACTGAGCGCAACACGGCCCTTTGCTTTGCCAGTCGGGTCGCCGATGCGGCCGGTGAAATCACCAATCAGGATGACGGCATGGTGGCCTAGATCCTGCATTTGCTTAATCTTGCGAAGGACAACCGCGTGTCCAAGGTGAATGTCCGGAGCAGATGGGTCAAGACCGAGCTTGATTATCAGGGGCTGATTTTCCTTATATGATCGTTCAAGTTTTACGTGTAATTCCTCTCTGTCAACGATGGTGTCTGCGCCTTTTTGAATGATTTCCAATTGTTTTTCAGGTTTTAAAAACATACGAACATCTCCTTGTAATATTAAAAGAATTAATATAGCAAGCTCTATAAGAGTAAAAAACAAAAAACGCCCTTTAGGCTATATGCCTAAAGGGCGTATTTAAACGCGTTACCACCTTTATTCAAGAGCTGCTCACACAACTCTTCTCACTAGGTACGGCTTTTGAGCGATACCTTTGCCATGATGACGGATGCTTTCCCCGGCGTAGCCTACTGTGAGTTCGGTACGCAGCTCCGAGATGTATTCACTCTAACTTTCCTTTGCGCCTCTCAGCTGCCGGCTGCTTTCTGTAAGTTCCATTAGAGCTACTCGTTCTCTTCAACGCTTTTCCTCTTATACTCCGAAATGTCAGAAACAAATCTTCGTTATGCAGATATTAACCATAATTAAACAGCAGAGGAGGTTATTTGTCAATCCACTCAGGACGTTTTTTTCAAAAGATATAAGAAATAGGGCGCGCCAATGATGGATACGATAATTCCCGCTGGTATGGTTTGTTCACTGTAAATAATGCGGCCGATGGTATCAGCGGTAATTAAGATAGCTGCACCAATCAAAGGTGACAGGAATAAGAAGCTTTGATGCCTTGCTCCGACCAACCGTTTGGCGATATGTGGAGCAATCAGGCCGATAAAGCTGATATTCCCAACCACCGATACGGAGGATGCTGCCAAGGCTACTGCCACAATCAAAAGGATGACGCGATCACGATTGACATGGACACCAACCCCCTTAGCGACCGTTTCATTCAAGGCGAGCAGGTTCATGGCGCGCTGTTTGAACAATAAAATTGGCACAGAGATTGTCAGCCAGGGCAGGAGTGCAAGAATAAATGGCCAATCTGCCCCCCATATACTGCCCGCCAGCCATCTCGAGATGAATTGAACATCTTCCTGTCTGGCTCCAGAGATAAGAATGACCATCAAGCCAGAAAGGGCTGAGGCGAAGCCGACTCCCATCAGGACCAGCTTGACGGGCTGGATGCCTTTCTGTTTTTCTACAGTCATACCATAAATCAAGACGGCCGTTATAATTGCGCCGGCAAAACCGACAGCCGGCAATTGATACGTATAGTAGTCAAGATTTGCGTCAACGAATAAATAAAAGATGGTGATAGCCATGCCGGCACCAGCATTGATACCAATAATGCCGGGGTCAGCCAAATCATTTTTAGTCAGGCTTTGCAGAATCGCGCCGGAAAGCGCTAAGGCCATACCAGCCAAGGCCAGAATAAACACACGCGGCATCCGGACTGAGAGGAGAATGAACTCCTCCTTAAAGGAACCTTCCCCTATCAGAGTTGGAATGATTTGACTGAGTCCAACAGCAGATGGGCCGAGGCTGATGCCGGCGAGAATGCTCAGAAGCAGCAAGATTAGCATAACTCCATATATGAGGCGGACGTGATTTTGTTTACGCAAATGTTCGTCCCCCTTTCTTGACTAAGAATAGGAAGAATGGGAGTCCAATCACAGCCACCAACGCGACCACAGGAATCTCTAACGGTGCGAAGATCATTCGACTAACAAAGTCTGTCAAAATCATGAAGGTACCGCCAGCAAGAATCGACATCGGGATAATGGCTCGGTAATCTGCTCCGACGATTCTTCGCACAATATGCGGAATAAACAGTCCGACAAAGGATAGATTGCCAATCAGGGCAACGGCGGTTCCTGCCAATATGACAACAATGACCATTAGGATGATCTTTATGAAGGTTGTCTTCTGTCCCAAACTTTTGGCCAGCTCCTCGTTCAGGCTAAGAATGGTCAGCTGTCTGCTGTAAAAGACAGCCCCACCTAGTCCAAGAACAATGAACGGGACGATGATGAGTGAATCCCATGTCGTACTGACCAATCCGCCGGCTGTCCACATGCTTAAATCCTTCGAAACATTAAATAAGATACCGACGCTGCTAGAAATGGCCTGTAAGAAGAGAGAAACGGCTGCGCCGGCTAAAACAAGTTTCAGCGGAGAGAGGCCGTTTTTCGAAGTCATTCCTATTCCAAATACAAGAAGCATTCCGGCTGCGGCACCAATAAAGGAACTGAACATGAGCATGAGGAACGTCAGGGCGGGAAGAAAGGCCATGGTGATCGCAAGGGCTAGATTGGCTCCGGCTGTCAGCCCTAAAAGACCGGGGTCAGCAAGCGGATTTCGAGTCATGCCTTGCATGATGGCCCCTGCAACGGCTAACGCAGCGCCGACAAAGAAAGCCGCAATGACACGCGGAAAGCGGATATCTCTCAAAATATCATAATAAGCTCCACCGCTTCTCCCTGTGATTGCTTCATATATATCGAGCAGGGTGGTCCTCGCAGCCCCAAGACTTAATGCCAGGAAAGTCACCCCGAATAGGAGGAGAACAGCAAGCAGCCATTTACTAATAGTGAGATAGGATGTCTTCATAAGCATTTACTTCCTTACTTTCCTAAGAAATGCTTTTCAAAGAAATCCAATTGATAATTCAATGAATAAGCATCAGCAAAATAGAAGGATGCACCGTTTGCATAAAAGACATTCCCATTCTTGACAGCAGAAATATTCTTATAGGCGTTTGATTCAAGGAAGGAGGTATCCTTCTCTGTTTCAGCTACATTTAAGACAAGGTACTCACCCACATAATCTCCCAGTACTTCTTCAGAGATTCCGAAATAACCCGGTTCAAGTGCCACATCGGCAACAGCCTCAGGCATTTTTAAGCCCATTTCCTTGTACAAAATTTCCGTTCCGCGGCCCCAGCTATCTCCAAATAAGAAGATTTGTTTATCAGCATAGCCAGCGACTGTAACCGTTGCATCTTCGCCAATTTTTGCTTTGATTTCTTTTCCTAAAGAAGCAGAACGCTCTTTGAACTCATCCATCCAAGCCTGCATTTCTTTTTCTTTATTCAGGACTTTTCCAATCTCCATGCGGGTATCCAAGTAATCAAGCTTCCCATATGTAAATAAGACGGTTGGCGCGATTTCTTCAAGCTTTTTGGCATCTTCAACATTGTTGGAGCCAATGATCAAATCTGGCTCAAGCTCAATGATTTTTTCGTAATCTGTGCTTTCGACGATTTCTGCGTCTGGATAAGCTTTTGCGAATTCGGGGTTATCATAGGACCAGGAATCCATGCCGACTACATTGACCCCCATTTCGAGCAGGTCTCCTACATAAAGGGAAAGAACAACAACCCGTTTTGGATCAGCCGGTACTTCAACCGGACCGCTTTCAGACTCATAGGTAATTGTTTCAGTGGTGGTATCCTTCTCCTTTGATTCATCTCCTGAGGAAGCTTCCTCGTTCCCGCACGCTGCGAGAAACATCATCATTGCTGTTAGTAAAAAAATAAGCCGTTTTTTCATGTTACTAATCTCCCATACTTAATATTTCGTATACTCCATTATTTCAAGAAGAACTTTTCAATTGAAGCTAGTTGATATTCAAGGGATAAGGCATCATTGAAGTAGAAGGCAGGCCCATCAGTCAATAATACCTGGCCTCTTTTGACAGCCTCGATATTGTTGTACCATTCTGAATCAGTGAAGGAGGTATCCTGCCAAAGATTAAGCAGGAGGTAATCGCCGACATAGTCATCCAGCACTTCCTGTGAAATGGCGGCATAACCAGGTTTTAAGGCTTGATCAATAACGGATTGAGGCATTTTTAAACCCATCCCCTGATAAAGGATTTCTGTGCCGCGTCCCCATGCATCCCCGAACACATACATTTGTTTTTCATAATTCTCAGCCACAGTTATCGTCGTATCTTCACCGATTTTGGATTTGATGTCTTTTCCAATTTCTTGGGTTCGTTTTTTGAAGTCTTCTGCCCATGCTGCGGCTTTCTCTTCTTGATTCACAACCTTACCAACTTCAATATGCTGCTGCAGATAATCGTATTCGCCGTATGTAAATAGGACAGTTGGTGCGATTTCCTTCAGTTTATCCGCATTATTAACATTGTCGAGTCCAATGATAAGATCTGGTTCAAGCTCGAGAATTTTCTCTAAATCCTCATTCGTAACAATCTCTGCATGAGCCAACCCTTCCTTGAAGTTCGGATTATCCATGGACCAGGAATCAACCCCGACAATATTGACCCCCAGCTTGATTAAATCCCCAGCGTAGGAGGAGAGCACAACTACGCGCTCCGGCTTAGATGGAACCTCGATATCGCCTTTAGAAGATTGATAGATAATCGTATCAGAAGTGTCTTTTGAACTTGCCTTTTCATCCGTAGCAGAATCAGTTTTGCCGCAGGCAGCCAGTACAAGGATTAGTGCGGTGCATATCAATAACATCCATTTTTTCATGGTATTCTCCTCTATTTGATTAGATTGTATGTAGTGCAAATAGGCTTATGAAAGCGTGGGTCCTTATCAATGACTGCATCAATCTGGAAGACCTTTTTCAGCACATCAGGCGTCATCACCTCATCCGGAGTACCGGCTTTGACAATTAAGCCTTTTTCAAGGGCAATCATATAATGAGAGAACCTGGCTGCATGATTAAGATCATGAAGCACCATCACGATGGTTCTATTTTCTTCCTCGTTCAGCTTTTCCAATAGCTCGAGCACCTCTAATTGATGGGCCATATCAAGATAGGTGGTTGGCTCATCGAGGAAGATGATATCCGTGTTTTGAGCGAGTGCCATCGCAATCCAAACCCGCTGCTTTTGTCCGCCGGATAATTCATCAACTGAATGATGGCGAAAAACCAATGTGTTTGTCGCTTCCATCGCCCATTCAATTACCCTTTTATCTTCTTTCTTTAAGGTGCTGAGACCGGACTGATGGGGGAAACGGCCATAGGAGACCAATTCCTCAACCAATAATCCAACGGCACTATCTTGTGTCTGGGGAAGGATGGCAAGCTCGCGGGCCAAGGCTTTTGTTGACTTTTGATGAATGTCTGTCCCGTCAAGGAGAACTTGTCCTTTTTGGTAAGGAATAATACGTGTAATTGCTTTTAATAGAGTTGATTTACCACAGCCATTAGAGCCGATGATTGTGGTAATCTGACCATCCGGAATCCGAATAGTCAAGCCATCAACAATGACTGTGCTGTCATAGCCGACGACGACATCGTTCACTTCTATTCTCATAGTGCTCTCTCCTTTTGGTGAAAATGATAATCATTATCAACCGAATCTTGTGCTTTGATTATCAAATATTTGTTAAAGATTGTCAAGGTAATTATTGGTTAATGATGGGTGCCCGAGGCTAGATTGAATGTGGGGATACAGGGCGTATAGGAAAGAGACAGAAGGGAACGAATCGTTGTTTAACTCATATGAAAATAGTTAATATTATATAAAAATAATAGATACAAAGACTGCACCCTGGGAAGGAGAGAGAAGAGATGCCCGTCCAATTGAATGATAAAGAGTTGCCTTACTTGGATAAAGATAAGATAAACGCTATTTTTGATTGTGTGTACGGAATTGGAGATACCGGAGAGATGACGAAGCAATTATTACAGGAGCCTCAATTTCGTGATACAGTCCATCTGCTATTAGCTATGCAGAAATACAATTATCAGCATCGTTTTTTGGAAACAGCTGAATTATTCGGCACTTTTGAATCTACGGTAGGACCGATGGAAAGAAATTCTGAGGGAACGACGCTGTGGCTGTCATTAGGGCTTGCAATCAAAGAACTGTATGGAATGCGGCTCTCTACCTTGAAGGGGCTGCTTGAGCAGGTGACTATTAGAAAATAGCCAAAAAGACCGCTGATTTCAGCGGTCTTTTCCTTTAGCGCAGGCTTTGGGCAAGCTCTGTGAAAATGATTCCGAGAGCATGTGCACCTGCATCTGGATGGCCGAGACTGCGGTCTCCGACTGTTCCAGCGCGTCCCATGCGGGCAACGATTTCCTTCGTATATTCAGCTCCTGCCACAGCAGCTGCGGCTCCTTTTTCGAAGGCGGTTTTAAAGTCTTCGTTTGCTTTGGCACTCATCATCCAGGAGTCTACACAAGGGGCGAATGCATCCACAAGGGTTTTATCGCCAACAACGGCGCCTCTGCCGAAGGAGCGCTCACCAGTTGCCTGAATGCCTTTTAGGGCAGCCTGCAGCATTTCAGCAAATTCCTCGACAGTTAGCTGCTTCTTGCCAGCTGCTGCTTTCCCGGCAGCGCGGAAGGCAGAACCCCAGATTGGACCAGATGCGCCGCCGCAATATTCCATGATGACCATGGAGGAGGAATCCAAGAAGGATTCGATTGATAACGTCTCTTGTTCGAGGATCGTATTCCATTCGCGTTTAAGCTGCTTGAAGCCTTTGGCTACACTCATCCCAAAGTCTCCGTCACCGGCATGGGAGTCGAGCTCGCAGAATGGAATTTCATTTTTGATAATTACCTCACTCATTTTATCCACGAGATAGATGATATTATCAAGGCTTAATGCCTCATCATTGATTACGGCCTTTTCCTCGCTTGTCTCCACTTCAAAAGAGACGGCCTTTTCCTCGGAGAAATCACTGTTTAAAATGTAATCAACCAGTTCAACTGGACCATCCACCCTGAAGGCAGGGGCTGAACATGGGCTTGATAATAATTGCTTCAGCTCATCATCCAGCTTCATGAATGTCAGGGAGGCTCCTGCCATATCAATGCTTGTCATATAATTGCCTACAAATGTACGGTAGACCTTTATGCCCCGTTGATGAAGCTCACGAATGACAGAATGATTGAGCAAGTATAGCTCCTGGAGAGGAGTCGCGCCAAATCCGTTGACGAGAATAGCCAGCTCCTTCGTATTTTCATCAATGCCAAGGTCTCGTAGTAGGTCACTTGTCATTCTTTCTGCCAATTCATCTGCAGAAATCATCTTTTCGCGCCTAATACCTGGCTCACCGTGGATGCCGACACCATATTCCATCTCATCCTCACCAAGTGTAAAGGTAGGTGTTCCTTTTGCCGGAACCGTACAGGAGGTTAGGGCAAAGCCGATGCTGCGTACATTCGCGGCAGCCTTCTCAGCAGCTTCTTTCACGCTCTGTAAGTCTCTTCCTTCCTCTGCTGCAGCGCCTGCAATCTTATGAACGAGCACAGTACCCGCAACGCCGCGGCGGCCGACAGAATAGAGGCTGTCCTCTACCGCCATATCATCCGCAACCTTCACATATTCAACCTGGATACCATCTTCTTCTGCCAAGGCAGCGCCATTCTTAAAGTTCATCATATCCCCACTGTAATTCTTGATAATCATGAGGACGCCCTTTTGGCCAGCTGCTGCTTTGATCCCTTGATATACTTGGATTTGAGAAGGGGATGCGAAGACATCTCCGCAGATGGCTGCATCGAGCATGCCTTTTCCGACAAAGCCGGCATGTGCAGGTTCATGTCCGCTGCCGCCGCCGCTAATAAGGCTTACTTTGCTTTCATTGATTTGTTTCTTCTTAATGATCTTATCTTTTTTGAGGAATTCCAGCTCTGGATGGGCCAAAGCGAGTCCATAACCCATTTCAATGACGAGGTCCTCTGGTTTATTGATGATCTTTTTCATATCTTACCGCCTCCTGGTATTCATCTAGAACCATAGATTAACTAGATTTCCGTATAATCCCTATCATAGATTGAAAGCGTTTTATCGTAAACGGACAAAAACCTCGATTTGTCAAAATTGGTTGCTTCTATCATATTTTTGTATAATAAAAGGACTATTTGATAGGGATGGTAATCTATGACTTCATCGATCATTACAAAGAAAATCATCGCGAAATCGTTGAAAGACCTGATGGAAACAGAATCCTTCCACAAGATTTCGGTCAGTGATATTATGGGAAACTGCCAAATGCGAAGACAGACCTTTTATTATCATTTTCAAGATAAATATGAATTGCTCGGCTGGATTTATAAGGAGGAGACACAGGAGAATATAACCGATTTCATTGGATATGAAAGGTGGGAGAATATTCTTGAACTGCTGCTGTCATACTTCAGCAGAAACCGGCGCTTCTATCGTAACGCCTTTACGGTGACGGAGCAGAATTCCTTTAATGGCTACTTATTTGAACATACGAAGAATCTCTCTCTTGAGATTATCGATAAAGAAATGATGAAGGAAAAACAGTCCATTGCTGCTGCTGAGAAAGAGCTGTTAGCCTCTTTCTACAGCCATGGATTTGTAGGAATGATTCAAGATTGGATTGAACAAGATTGCCAGACAGACAAGGTCGTTATGTCGGCCCTGATGAAGAATATGATGAATGATATGCTGCAAACAGCGATGAGAGGGAGAGGCCATGAAAAAGATACTCAATGAAGTACAAGGTGCAGTGAATGATATGCTGAACGGCTTTTATTTTGAACAGAGGGGAAGGGTTAGCTATGATCCTGAGCATGAGATTATTTACCGGAGTGACCTCTGGGATCTAGAGGAGGTCATTCTCATCAGCGGGGGCGGGAGCGGCCATGAGCCTGCTCATTTCGGCTATGTAGGGAAAGGAATGCTCTCGATGGCGGTTTGCGGTCAAATCTTCATCCCGCCAACAGCTGAGCAAATTGCAGCTGCCATCCGAATGGTCGATAAACATAAGCCAATCCTCCTTATCATCAAGAATTTTGAGGCAGATCTAGAAAGCTTCCTAAGGGCAGAAGCAATGTCGAAGGAAGAGGGATGGAACATTGATCATATCATCGTGAGTGATGATGTATCAGTAGAGGATGATAATTCCTATGAGAAAAGAAGAAGAGGTGTGGCAGGTACCGTGCTTGTTCATAAGATTCTCGGTGCTGCAGCGGCAGACGGCTGCTCCCTTCCTCAACTTAAGAAGCTTGGAGAAGAAGTGACCAGCAGGCTTCATACATTAGGGGTAGCCCTTTCACCAGCCAATAATCCGGCAAGTGAGGAGACACCTTTTAGACTTTTGGATAACGAAGTATTCTATGGGATTGGGATCCATGGTGAGAGCGGATATCGGAAAGAGCCCTTCCATTCCTCTGAAAAATTGGCTATCGAGCTGATGAACAAGCTTAAAAGCATTTATCGCTGGCAGAAGGGAGACTCCTATGCTGTCCTCGTGAATGGATTAGGAGCTGTGCCGCTAATGGAACAATACGTCTTTGCCAATGACATTCGCCGACTTTGCGAGCTAGAGGGGCTGAACGTCCGTTTTGTGAAGGTCGGGAGTCAGCTTACTTCCTTGGACATGAAGGGAATCTCATTGAGCTTGCTGAAGATAGAAAATCCTTTGTGGGAGGAATGGCTGAGAAGAGAAGTGGAAACGGCGAGCTGGAGGTGAGCCGTTTCGTGAATGGGTGGATAAGGTGGGACCTGCAATTTGATTATTAACAAATAAGAGCAGTGAAAGCTCCCTGGTTGAATTGTCATTTATGTTTAGCTGTTTCAAAGTTCAATCATATGCAGCGCCATATCGGCTCTTCTCTGATCAGAATGCTGTATATATAGTGCCTTGGAAAAAAGACGAGAGCCACATAGGATTCTCGTCTTTTTGTATGTATAGAAAACAGGTTATTCCACAATCTCAATCTGATTATTCTCCGGGTCCAGGATACAGCTTTCGTAATACCCGTCTCCTGTGGTTCTTGGACCGCTTAGGACTGTATAGCCGTCAGCCTTTAACCGGTTTGTCAGCTCATCCACTTTTTCCTTGCTGCCGGCACTGAAGGCTAAATGGGCAAACCCAAGCTGGATAAGATGTTTTTCGTTTTCCTTCATGTCTGGTCTTTTCATGATTTCAAGTCGCACATCTCCTTCAAAGGACAAGAAATATGTTTCTAAGCCCGTTTTAGGGTTATGGTATTTGTCATTTTCTATGGCGCCGAAATATTTTTTGTAAAATTTCTTCGCACGTTCTAAATCTTCGACAAATACGGCTGCATGATTGATTCTCATTGTTGTTCCTCCTTATTAGTGTGCCACTTCTCCATTGTAGCATGGAGGAGATGGCGACACAGGCGGAAATATTCCCTGATTCCTCATCCTGAGATATCGAGTCTATAAATGAATGGATTCCTCATCAATTCGGTACTGACCGCGATGCTGCTTCATCCGTCCATTGTGCAGCAAATAGTATTCGAAGACTTCCTTGGATGTGTACGTTGGCGTGAATCCAAAGGTGGATTTCAGCTTCGTGTTATCAAGAACAGGGCGGTACCGAAGGAAGTTAACCTGTTCCTCGCCATATTGGGTCAGGGACAATCGCTTCAGGATGAAAAGAGCAGCCTTGACGATGGATGCTGGTATCCGGATGACAGGCTTGTGCAGGATATAGGCGAGCTCATCAATGGTCAGCTTGCCATCTCCGGCAACATTAAAGATTCCTGTTATGTCCCCAAGGACAGCTTGCTTGAGGCAGCTTGCAACATCTTCATCCCAAATGAAAACGAAGGGGCTGTCCGATTGGGAGATGCCGATTAAGGCCTTCTTTTCAAAAAGGGCAGTGATTTGGTTATTAACGGTTTCGCCGAGAATGGTGCCAATACGGAAAATGATTTGCTCGAGTTCAGGATGAGTCTTCCGATATTCGGCTAATAGCTGTTCGACGAGTCTCTTATGATGCGAATAGGCAAATTCCTCGTTTCCTCTGATTTCGGTATCCTCTGTTATCCATTCTGGGTTGTCAGGATGGTAGCCGTAAGCAGCTCCGCTTGATGAAACGATTATGCGTTTGACCCCAGTGTTGACGCATGCCTTAAGAATATTCTCCGTGCCAAGAACATCGACAGAGTACTCGAGCTCGCGATTGCTCTTCTTTCCCGGTGTGACAATGGAGGCAAGATGGACAACGGTATCAACCTGGTATTTGGCCATAACCTCATGAACATGCTCGGAGCGAATATCTAATTGAACAAAATCAATTGGAGTCTCTTTATACAAAAAACTCTGATCATGAATGTCTGTGACGATGATCCGAATGGCTTCGTCGTTTTTTACTGCGCCTGACAGCCTTCGGACGAGGAGGCTTCCTAAGTAGCCCGCCCCGCCTGTTATGAGTACATTCATGTTTTCACACTCCCAACTGGTGCTTGGCTTGTATCAGCCAGAGGAGGTCTTTTTGACCAGTAAGTGGCTATGGTCAGGCCGGAAATGATATGCCAGATCGCCCACCACGCCGCTACGATGGCCATGCCCCCTAATCCATTAAAGAAGTTGAAAATCAAAATCAGCCCTAGTCCGGAGTTCTGGATTCCTACCTCAATGGAGATTGCCCGCCGGTCAGCGACTGGGAGCTGTAAGAGTGAGGAAGTAGTGTAGCCAATCGTGATAGCAATTAGATTATGAAGGAATACAATGAAGGCTACCATGCCGATGAACTCGATGAAGTACGTGAAGTTAGAGGCTAACGAAACAAGGACAAAAAGCAAGAAAAAGGCAATGGATACTTTTTTTGCCCATTTGACGATTTGCTGTGCTCTTACCGGGTATTTATGTCTGACATACATCCCGGCGGCGAGCGGCAGCCCGAGCATGAGGAATATCGTAATCAGCATATCTTGGGGACTTATGGTAAAAGACTGAAGGAGGCTGTTTGTCGGGCCGTACAAGGATCCCCAGAGTAAAGTATTAAACGGTGTCATAAAGATTGCGAGCACGGTAGAAATGGCGGACATGCTGATGGACAAGGGAGTGTTTCCCCTTGCCAAATAAGTCAAGAAGTTAGAAAGATTGCCGCCCGGGCATGCCGCAACCAAGAATAATCCGAGTGCAATACTTGGCCTTGGCTGGATGATGAGTACGAGTAAATAGGTGAAGGCCGGCAGCAGGATGAATTGACAGGTGAGACCGATAAGGGCAGGCTTCGGATTGCTCAGACTGCGTTTAAAGTCGGACAAACGTAAATCGAGTGCGACACCAAACATGATGAATCCGATTAGGATATTCATGATAGTCAAGGAGGCGGCATTAAAGTTTAACTGGATATCATCGATGTTCATCTTATTTACCCCTAGGTTCGGCATGCATTTCTTTGAAATATTTCAATCCTGGCGCCCACATATGTTTGACAGGGTCCACATCCACATGAATAACCGAACAGATTCCACTCCGGATTGAACGTTCAAGCGCCTCGCGGAAGCCGGCTGGGTTATTGGCATATTCCCCATGCGCACCCATGCTCTCAGCAAGCTTATGGAATTCAATCTTTCCAAGGTCGGTATTAATACTTTCCTCCGGACTGAGTGTTTTCTTAATTAAGGTCTTGATAGGCTTCATCGCAATATGTTGATTTATTTTCACCATTCCCCATTGGCGGTCGCAAAGAACGATATAAATGACATGGAGGCCATTGCGTACAGCGGTTTCAATATCCTGCGGATGAAAGCCCATGGCTCCGTCCCCAATGACGCAGCAAACAGGAACATCCGGTCTTGCTGCCGCGGCTCCGAGTGCCTGGCCGACACCTGCGCCAAGCATGCCAAACTTAAAGGTCGAAACGACTGTTCCCGGCTCTCTCACCTTGTAGTAGAAATTAGTCCAAATGGCCGTGTTTCCCCCGTCAATGACGAGAGGAGATTCAGCTGGGAAAATATCATTGCAAATAGCTGGAACATGAGCCGAATTCATCGGTGAGGCAAAATCATTTAAGTGCTCATCCAGTTTATCGCGGTGCTTCTTTTTATCTTCAAGATATTTAGACAAAAGGGCTTCGCGGGAGAGAGGAGATAATTGTTCTTTAAAATGCTGCAACCGCTCATACAGTCTCTCAAGGAAGACTTTCACATCAGACTGAATGGTTAATTCGCATGGCTTATTGGCCCCAAGTATGGATGGGTCTATATCCACTTGAATCATCTTCTGGTTTGGATTCCAGTAAGGCGCCTTTCCCCACCAGTCCGTTTCACCAAGCCTTGAGCCAAGGACTAGCAGGACATCAGCTTCATTGCGTACCTTATTATTCGTTTCGATATGGACCATCGGCAGCATTAAGCGGTTATTCTCTGAAATGGCCCCGCGCCCTGCCCAGCTTGTGGTGATCATTGCTTGGAGGAATTCGGCCACTCTTTCAAGCTCTTTGAAGGCTCGAGCGTGGATGACTCCGCTGCCAGCATGGATGACGGGAAATTGGGCTGAAAGCAATAATTTCACAGTCTGGTCGAGCTGCTGCTCGCTTGGTCCAGGTGGCTCGGTTATGCGGTAGTGGCTGGGCTGCCAAAAGGAAAGGTCACATTTTACTTTTGTATTCAGGATATTCTCCGGAATATCTAGATGGACAACTCCTGGCCGGCCCTCATAGCATTTCCTTAAGGCCGTCCGAAGCATTTCAGGAATCCGCTCGAATGATGGGACGCTCTCGCTCCATTTAGCCATTTGACCGATGACACCTGTCTGGTCAAAGCATTGATACGTGCCGCCGCGATCGGGGTACATGATGCCTGTCCGTCTTGCGCTCGTGATGACAAGCACTCGATTTCCTTCTGCCTGCTCAACGACCAATCCCGGGAGAATATTTGCTACCCCAGGCCCGTTGCTCGCCATGCAGACTCCGAGTTTTCCAGTTAATCTCGCATAAGCACCGGCCATATGGGCAGCGCTTGTCTCATGGCGAGGAGATAGCAGTTCAATGCCATAGTTCTGTAAATTTGAATAGAAGCCAAAATAGGTTCCATCAATAATCCCAAATACTTTCTCAACATTCTCTAGGCTCAGCATCTTGGCAATCACTTCGCCGCCTGTCATTTCAGCCATCGTATTCCTCCTTTAGGGTAGGTGATAGTTTAGTGGATTCCATCAGTGACTAATTCATGAAGCAATTGTTCGAAAAGCCTCTCGATATCCTCACGGGTCGGCTGTTTTCGATTGGTGGCAATGCCATTGCCGAGGAGAGCGAGCTCGGCTAATTCCTGTATGTAAGGCAGCAGCTCGTCCTCTATTTGAATAAATTGTCTGCCGGCTTCCCAAATGTGAAAGCGTCTATTATATTGCCGGACGAGCATAAGGATTCTCTTCGCTAGATCTGCCTTGCTTAAATTCGGACTATGGCCTAAAGCAACGGCGATTTCTGCATATCGTTCCTCGGCCGATTCCAGGCTGTATTCAATGACAAATGGGTGTATAAGAGCAACGCTTAACCCATGGGGAAGCTGATATTTAGCTCCTAAAGCCCTGCCGGCTGCATGAGCTAGATTTGTGGATGAATTCGAAAAAGCAATGCCAGCATATAAGCTGCCAAGGAGCATCTCATCATAGATGTATGGGTTGGTTGTTTTGTTATATACCTCTGGGAGATTGTTCGTGATTTTGATAATAGCTTGAAGGGCATAGAAGTCAGAGAAGTCATTGGCTTTCGTTGATACATAGGCTTCCATCGCATGTGTAAGTGCATCTAATCCAGTATAGGCTGTGATGGCTGGAGATAATTTCTGAGTCCAATAGGGATCCAGTATGGCCGCATCCGGTATAAAGGCTGGATGGGAAGGGTTGAGCTTGATGCCGGTCTCGTTGTCCGTTATGACCATCACGCTTGTCGCCTCTGAGCCTGAGCCCGCTGTTGTTGGAATAGCAATCAGTGGCAGACGTTCAATGTCTGCTTCATGCTGGATTGTCATCAAGCTATGCTGCGGATTGAGAATAAAGATGGACACGGCCTTTGCCAGGTCAATGACACTGCCGCCTCCGATTGCTGCGACTCCGTCACATCCCTTTGCTTCTGCACGACCAATGGCGTTTCTCACCTGCAGGAAGGTTGGCTCACCTGTGTCGCAAATGTAGGTATGAAAGGAAATCTCCTCTTTCTCAAGTGCCGGAAAGATAATGGATTGGGCATCCACCATTAACTTTGAAGATATCATAATGAATGGCTTAGCAATTTGCATGTCCTGAATGGCCTCTATGAGCTGAACGGCGCTTGTCCCGCCTGTCATAATCCTGGAGGGCTTGAGAATGGATTGGATAGGAATCACTCCTTGTTATTATGTATTCGCTTACAAAAGTGAGGGAGTCTGGGTGGTAGAAGTTATTTGGTCCATACTTAATGAACATTATAATGAGCAAGAAAGATAAACGCAATATTATTTCTGAATATTCAAATTATAAGCGGTTAAGGTCTTATCAATCCTTCCAACTGGAGCCTCCTTAATAAATGAACATACTTAGGGTATGTGAAAATCGCCTGGTTTGTCATTTTTATCTTATATTGTTTATTCATTCCTCTCGTATTACAGTATAATATTTAGTAGGGAGAATGGGGATAAGGGGGAATAACTCATTGCAGGAGCTTAGCGGCAAACTTTACATATTACTAGAATGGGTGACACGTTTCGCTTATTTACATATACTTTGGATTTTCTTTACTTTATTTGGAGGAGTAATAGCGGGAATATATCCTTCTACGACAACAGTCTTTGCAATCATGCGGAAATGGTTGAATGGAGAGGAAGATTTGCCAGTATTTAAGACATTTTGGTCTTATTATAAGAGGGATTTTTTAAAGAGTAATCATCTAGGAATCTATATCAGTATTATTTTATTTTTTATCCTGGTTGATTTATTTTATCTATACAGCATAGCGGATAGTGCCATGCACTGGACGGCTGTTCCGTTGTCAGTAGGCGTGCTCTTTCTTTCCTTCTTGCTGCTGTATCTATTTCCTGTGTTTGTTCACTATCATCTGCCTGTCCGCAAGACAGTAAGGACGGCTTTTCTTCTGATGTTGATCAGCCCGGTTCAAATTTTTGTCATGATGATTAGTCTGTTTTCCATTGCGGTCATTCTATGGATATTTCCAGCTATCGGGTTTATCTTTGGAATAAGCCTGTATGCCTTTGTAACTGTATGGGCATCTCGTTATTCGTTTAAACGGCTGGAGCAGAAACAGGTGTCATAAAAAAACCTCCAAATGGAGGTTTTTTTGTATTAACTCATACAGCCAGTGGAACCTTATCCTTTCACCGCACTTGATGATAGTCCCTCTATCACTTTATTGCTGAAGAAAATAAAGGCAAGAAGCAAGGGAAGGAAGCTGATAATCAAGGTTGCTCCGATTGCGCCCCAATCGGTCATATATTGACCGATGAAGTTCTGAATTCCAACGGTTAAGGTCTTATATTTATCAGAGCTAATAAAGGTGTTCACAAATACAAATTCATTCCAGTTATAGATCATATTAATAATCACAGTAGTCGACAGAATAGGCATAGACATGGGCAGGACAATCCGGAAAAACATTCGGTGGACGGAGCTGCCATCAATAATCGCGGCTTCTTCAATCTCTCTAGGGAATGTTGTATAAAACCCGAGCAGAATCATCATCGTTATGGGCAAATTATAAGCTGTATAGGTAATCACAATCGACCACGGATTATCAATTAAATTCACATTCAGGAACATATTGAAGAGTGGAATCAGGGCTGAGTGAATGGGAATCATTAGTCCAATCATGAATAGGCCTAAAACAAGCTTGCTGTATTTCCATTGCATTCGTGTTATGGCATAGGTCGCCATGCTGGCGAGCAGTACGGTCAGCATGATGGCAATGCCTGTGATCCAAATACTATTAAAGAAGTATAAGCCGATGCCGCCCTCCCATACCTTCAAATAATTCTCCCACCTGAATTCTGCGGGGAGTGCGAAAGGGGAGCCCCCGAATATTTCCTGATTACTCTTTAACGAGAATAGGAAGAGCCAAATGATCGGGAAGATTTGAAAAACAGCGACAACTGCCAGTGAAAGATACAATAGGGATTTTCCTAATCGAGCCATATATTTGTTCCTCCTCTAATATTGGATTTCATCTTTTGATGCCGTCAGTTTATTGATAACCAATGTGACAATCAAGGTAATAATGAGTAAGAGGAATCCAATTGCACTTCCATATCCAAAGTTTGAGGTGGAGAAGGCAAGTTTGTACATATAGGAAGCCATTACTTCACTGGCTCCATTCGGACCGCCGCCTGTCATTACATAAATCAAATCGAAGTATTTCAGAGACCCGACAATCGCCAGCACAACTGTCACTTTCACTACGCCCATAATTAAAGGAAGCTTAATCTTTAGAGCAATTTGTAATGGGGTAGCTCCGTCAATTTTGGCAGCTTCTATAAGGGATTCAGGTATATTTTTGAGTGCGGCATAGTAAATCAATATGTAAAACCCTGCATATTGCCATAAGATTGGAATGAAGATGGCATATAAAACAATTGAAGTATCTGATAGCCATAAGGGCAGGTTTTCGACTCCAAACCAGCCTAAGATTGTGTTTAAAATTCCATTAGACGGATTAAAGACTTTAATCCATAATTGGGCGATTGCTACTGAAGATAGGAGCATAGGAATCAGGTAAATCTTTCGAAGGAGATTGGCTCCTTTAATCTTTGATGCCAGGATAAGGGCAATGGCAAGATAGATAGCCAGGCTGATAGTCGAAAAAACAGCTAATAGAACGGAGTGCTAGGCACTATCCCAAAAGAGCTTATCCTGCAAGGCAGTTAGATAATTCTCTAAACCAATGAACTCCATTGGAGAAATGCCGTCCCAGTCCATCAGACCGTAATAACCAGTCAGTAATAGAGGAATAAAAATTAATACGCTTATTAAAAGCAGGGCTGGAAGCACATAGATTGCTATAATCCACTTATTGGACATTACTTTACTCATACCATTCACCTCATAATGATGTATGTAAGAAAAGGATCCTCCCAAATAGGACAGATCCTTATTCTTGGCTTATTACTACCTATTTCGATAGAGCCTCTTCATGTGTTTTTGCGAAATCCTTAGGTGTTGTTTCCTTGCCGAATAAGGCTTGGATTTGATCTAAATGGACTTGGGCAACATCAGCACTTAACTGTACATCCGCATATAGGGTAATATTGGTTGCCGTGTTCAGCTTTTCTAATACATCCACATACATTTGAGGGAGGTCTAGAGCTTCGCCGTCAACCTTTGTAGCTGGAATGACACCGGCTTCTGTGACCGATTTCTCCCCCCATGCTTGAGTGAAGAAGGAGACAAATTCCTTTGCTTCTTCTTTGACATCTGAATTTTCTGAAACAAATAACCCTACTCCAGGCCCGCCTACATAGCTATTCATGTCACCTTTCCCATCAACAGCAGGGAAATCGAAGAAACCGACTGAGTCTCTGAATTCCTGAGGAACCTCAACATTTGTGGTATAGTTCGGAAGGTCCCAGGTTGCAATGAGGTACATTGCTGCCTGCTCGTTCATGAACATGCTCTTAGCCTCTTCATCAGATAATCCGTTAAAACCGTCTACAAATGCTTTAGCATCTACTAATTCCTGGACTTTTTCAGCAGCAGATACAAGTGCGGGATCTTCAAATGAACCGGAGCGGTCTATCGCACTATTCAATGCCTTTGTTCCGCCAATGCGGTCAGCTAGATACATATACCATAAGGAGCCGGTCCATTTATCTTTATTACCAAGAGCAATTGGCTCAACGCCGTTCTTATCCAGTGTTTTGGCCGCCTTTATGAGTTCATCAAACGTTTTTGGTGCTTCTAATCCATTTTCTTTAAAGATGGCTTTGTTATAGAAGACGGAGGCAATATTGAGTTCCAGCGGAAGTCCATATGTCTTGCCATCTACCTGATACGCTTCAGTCGTGCCGGAAACAAATGAATCCTTAAGATCGCCTTCAAGCAAATCATCAAGCGGGGCAAATTTTTCTCCCTTAACATAAGGTTCAAGATAGCCTGCAGACCAAGTCATCCCAACGTCTGGAAGCTCTCCGGAAGCGGATAAGACTTTCATCTTGTCCTTGTACTGCTCATTGCTTAATACTTCAACCTCTACTTTGACATCATCGTGCTCCTTCTCAAAATCAGCGATGATATTTTCAACAATAGCATGATGCTGTTTGGAGCTTCCTTCCGGCCATAGATGCATAAACTTGATTACTTTCTTTCCATCAGAGCTGGCATTATCGGAACCTGAGCAGCCTGACAGCACTAACGCCAGCACGAATAAGCCTGCTAACGATGAAACCGCTTTCTTTTTTAACATAACTAAACCCCCAAAAAATAGTTTTTGAGACTTAATTACCAGTAATCTCAAAAAAAGGATAGCACGGAAAACTTTGTTTGTCTACTAGATAAACAAAGTTTTTCGTGTTACGATAAAAAAAGGTACAGACAATTCTGAAATGAGGATTGGTTGAGTAGGAAACAGGTATAACAAGGAAGAAAGAAGCATTGCCAGTACTTCATGGTGTAGAGAAATAAAAGCGTTTTATTACTTTTGCAGGAGGAAGGAAAATGAAGATTCAAAATCCCATTCTAACAGGTTTTCATCCAGATCCATGTATATGCAGAAGAGGAGAAGATTATTATATTGCCGTTTCCACCTTTGAGTGGTTTCCTGGTGTGGGAATCTATCACTCTAAGGACTTGAAGAATTGGCGCCTCCTATCAAGACCACTGAATCGAATGAGCCAATTAAACATGATGGGAAACCCAGATTCCGGCGGTGTTTGGGCTCCAGCCCTTTCCTATAGTGACGGGAAGTTCTGGCTTATCTATACAGATGTGAAGGTAACAGATGGACAGTGGAAGGATTGTCATAATTATCTGGTTACCTGTGAAGAGCCTGACGGAGAGTGGTCTGAACCTATTCATCTAAATAGCTCGGGATTTGATCCATCCTTATTTCATGATGAGGACGGGAAGAAATATTTCGTGAACATGATGTGGGACCACCGCATTGGCAATCATCCTTTTTACGGGATTGTGCTGCAGGAATACAGCGATGCAGCACAAAGGCTGGTTGGAGAGAAGAAAATCATCTTTAAGGGAACAGATATTAAATTAACAGAGGCGCCTCACCTATATAAATGGAACGGCTATTATTATTTGCTCACGGCAGAGGGGGGAACGAAGTACGATCATCAAGCAACCATCGCCCGCTCCAAGACAATAGAAGGGCCATACGAGGTACATCCTGAGAATCCGCTTATTACTTCATTTCCATATCCAAGAAACCCGCTGCAAAAAGCAGGCCATGCCTCTATTGTTCAAACCCATACAGATGAATGGTTTTTGGTCCATTTAACGGGCCGGCCGCTTCCTAAGGAGAATGAAGCCTTACTTGACCCGCGTGGCTTTTGTCCGCTTGGAAGGGAAACGGCGATTCAACGTTTAGTTTGGAAGGAGGATGGCTGGCCATATATTGAGGGCGGCAATGAGCCGTCACTTGAAATCGAGGGACCAAAGATGGCTGAGGTGAAATGGGAAAGGGACTTTGAGGAAAAGGATGACTTTAATAGTGAAGTCCTGAACCTTCATTTCCAGACATTGAGGATCCCGTTGGGAGAAGATGGCGTATCCTTAACTGACAAGCCTGGTCATCTAAGACTTTATGGCAGGGAATCACTGACGTCAAAATTCACGCAAGCATTTGTGGCAAGACGCTGGCAGCATTTTAACTTTATTGCGGAAACAAAGGTCGCTTTCAACCCTAATACTTTCCAGCAGGCTGCCGGATTAGTGAATTATTATAATACAGAGAATTGGAGTGCTCTCCAAATCACTTGGAATGAGGAAAAAGGGCGAGTCTTGGACTTAACGGTTTGTGATAATTTCATATTTGACCAGCCATTGAGAGGGAATGAAATCATTATTCCTGATTCCAGTGAATATGTGTACTTAAGATGTGAAGTTCAAACAAATACGTATCACTATTCCTATTCCTTTGATGGAGCGGATTGGTCAATAATCCCGGTTACCTTACACTCCTATAAGCTTTCAGATGATTATATTAGAGGCGGAGGATTCTTTACGGGTGCTTTTGTCGGCATGCAATGTCAGGATACATCCGGACAGAGAAAAGCAGCGGATTTTGACTATTTTACTTATAAGGTTACAGAGTAATTTTTTTCTATGATAGCTTACGTATTACGCTAAATAAAAGCGTTCCTAAATGGGGGCGCTTTTTCTCATGAACATTTATGATTCACTTAGTTAAGCAGCAGCTGATAAAATCATATCATTCTACACTAACAGACCAAACTAGAGATTAGCCGAAACTTTGTTAAGATAGTCATATAGTGAATAATAATGAGGGAAAAATTATGATACGTGTTGAAGAAATTGATTATATAAAAGAATGGGTGTTAAAGAAAGGCGAAGAACTGGAGGTTCCATATACGAGCAATCGTTCAGATGGATTGATGTATGTGAATGTGATCAAGCATACGCAAAGAACATACCGCATTACTGGAGTATTGACTATTTCGGCAAGTGAACCTTCCTTTACGGAGGTTGATAAGAACTTGTTGCAGTTTGGATTCACTCCTAGAAAGAAGGTTAGTCTTCCGGACAATGATCAGACATTGAAATGGCTGCGTGAGGGATTCATCATAAAAGAGATTCGTTTTAAGAAGGATGGCAGAACCCCGGACTCTCAGCATTATAGAATGGGATATCGACTATTTGCCTATTCAGAGAATGAGAAGCGCAAAAAAACTGAGGCTGCTGAGAAAGAATTATTAGCTTGGGTTGAAAAGGCGAAATTAGTGACTAGTTTGTCAATTCCCAGTCATAAGTCAATTGATTTACGTCGTTTAATAAAAGTAGTGGAAGATTTTTGCCATCAAACAGCCGCGGATATAAAAGTATCGGTCGGCTTTCCTTCGGGATGGACATTGGCGAAGAGGCTGCGCTTTCTTCATTTTTTAGTGGCATTCCTGCAATTATCCATAAAGCGAGAGCAGTTTGATTGGAAGGAGATCGGAGCCTCTTATTATCAAGAGATTGGCGGATCGAAGCGATTTGATCGTGATAAAAATGATTTTATCGAGCAATTGGAAGGGCTGGCAGAATGCCCACTTGTACGGCTGGGATTGACAAGCCTTGGGAGAATCACTCCCTTCTATTTCTCAGGGCCGCTCGTAGGCGGTTACTCGAGTTTCCAATATGGTCCAGTACATGCGCTAACCGACCTATCTATTTCGAGTGATGATTATAGGACAACGGCAAAAGCATTATGGCTTGTGGAGAACCGGGCGATTTTGACGAGGATGGCTTCCGAGGAGAATTTCCTGGAGGAAACGAATTCTTTAATCATGTGTGTGGACGGGCATTTACGTTCCTCTCATAAACAATGTATCTCACAGTTATTGGCTGGAAGCGACATTGACCAGGTGTTAATTTGGTGTGATTATGACCCGGATGGGCTTCAGATTGCGCATGAAATTTATGAGACGGTCAGTGATGCGAAGGGGAAAGAATTAAAATGGATTCAGCCGGACCAGCAGGTTTCGACAAGTCTGCTCGAATATGAGGGGTATATGCTTGCCTTTTTGGAGGAGAATCGAATGGAGCAAGAAGAGATGGCAGGAAGCAGGGAGGAGTGGGTAAAATGGCTGAATCATTGATATCGGTCTTTCAGGCGGATGAGTCACAGCCGGAAGTAATGCAATCGATGCAGGATATTGCCTCCCTATCAGGTGTCCTTAGTGATTTAAGTGCACAAAGCTCCTTTCAAACACCAAGGGAGATCATTCGATTCTTACGCATTATCCAATTAATTAATGAAGAAGCGCTCGGACTGGATGAGCCGATTGAGAATGCCGAGACCGTGTATTATCGTTATAAAAACCGCTATAAGGATGCCGAACCTCCCTCGAAGAAAAAGGTGAATCAGGTCATTGGGGTGTTGGTGAAATACAATTGGATTTCGAAGCAGTCACGGCGCATCCGCATGAGGGATACAGGGAAGCGGATGATGAATGCACTCATTCGCTTGGCTAATGATTCTCTTGCCTATTATATGCATGATGATATCGGACGTGCATTGTTTCAGGCAAGGCGTGACGCCGAATTGAGTGAGGCCTATGATGACCGCGGAATATCCGGCGGCAATAAGATTGCGAGTATGATCCGCAATGTCGAGAACGCGATTCAATTGTTAAAGGAACGCGAACTTGAGATGCTTGCGGACCGGAGTGCTCTTCCGCAGCTTGAATTAATTCATGAGTTGATGAAGGAGTTGGATGGGAAGCTGCAGGAGAGGATTGCGAGTTTTGCCACAGTGGAGGACAGCCTTGTCCTCACCGATTTGATGCAGCAGGGTACATCCGCCCTCGCCGAAGGCACGAATCAAAGCCTAGGGATGATTAATAAATACTTGAAGTTCACCCATATGCAAAAAACGCCCCTATCCTCCACGATCCAGCCGGAAAGGGTTCGCGAATTTATTCAGCAGATGTATAATCCCCCAGTGGAATCAGATATCCCGAATGTACATCAGCTGTTCAGCTTTATGGAACAAGGCCAGTATGAACAGGAGGCGATGGATGGGCTGTGGATTCCATTCAAAATAGCCGCACCGCTATCAGCCGAAGCCATAGATGAGGCGATTGATTATATTGAAACATATGAGCCAATCTCCGCCCCGATGGAAGAGACGGATGAAGAGATTGGGTATTTATCAGAGGAAATATCAGAGGAAGAAATAGATGGATTGATTGGGGAGACAGCTTGGGCGTTAACGAAATCAATGATCAAAACAGAAGCGGTTGAACACTTTTTTGAAAGCCATTCAGAAGCACCGATGGACCAGGTTATCGTTGAGACGACATCTGCTGAATGGGGAGATGCCATCAATGCGATGAATGCCATCGCAGCCTTAGTTGGGAGCAAGCAAGTGACGGTCAGCCAATCTGAGAAAACAGCCAGCAAGGCATATGAACGAGAATGGGAGTGGATGAATCGTGAAGACGGATCAAGGATTATCCGAAAACGACAAAAACAAGATGAATCAGATCATGAATGAGGGGGGACAAACGGAAGAATTTAACGCCAACCCGCTTAATGCCATGCAGGCTGTTAAAGGTGTTTTGACAGAAGAGGAGGAGATGGCCTTCATGAATATCCTGTTCTCCTCCACAGCCACGATACGGATGGGCAATTTTGGCCTCTCCCGTAAAGAGGTGGAGAGGCTGCTAGGATTGAAAGAACAAGATGAGCAGTTTTTCTCCTTCCTTACTAGGGTCAATCAAGCCATCAGCCGCTATATGAAGGTAATCTATGATGAGCGGCGTGATCAGGTAATCGTGATGATGCGGGTGCCGGCAAGGGCAGCCCGTAACACATTGTCAAAGGAGAGCTTGGCATTATTATTGTATATTTTTTATCAACAGGAAGTGCTGCAGCATGAGTTCACGCTATTCGACCAGCTGCTTGAATCGTTTGGGCATGAAACGATGAAGGCTAATCAGCGCATTTTGATGAACTTGGATACCTTAAAGAAAATTGGGGCAATTGAGGAATATGATAACCCCTCACAGGAGAAGGCTTATCAGTTGACGGCGATTGGCGCTCAAATGTTCTCTGATTCCTTCTTGCGGAGAACTGCGGAATTCAGCCAGTCCAATCAATTGAATAAAGAAGAAGTGCTCAAATTCTTCAAGCGATACAATCTGTATCCGAAAGGAGAAGACGAATGATTCCGTGGAGATTGAAATTTTCGGGGGTGCGGGATTATCCGCCGACTTTATTGGATTTGTCTGGTGAGGATGCGCATGTGATGATTACTGGTCCGAATGGGTCAGGAAAATCAACGATTACCTTTTGCATGGGCGCTGTGCTGTATTCCGCCAAGGTCGATATCGAGGGCTTGAAATCGAGAAATCTGGAAGCAAACCAAACATGGAAGGCCGCGATTTCCTTCTTGTTCAAAAATGAAGGCGCCAATAAGATTGATGCCCCGGACTATGTGGAATTTACGCTGAAAATTGTGCAGGAGCCAGGACAGCCAATCAAGAAAGAATACAGTATCTCAACTGGTGAGAATATCGATGAATGGGAAGAGGAGAAAAGATATACATCAGGCGATCGGTTTTATAATTTCACCTCTTATAAAAATGACCTGAAATATAAATATAAGGTCGACCCGGATCATTATTATTTGATTTGGTATCAGCAGGAAGTCAATCAATTCGCCGTCATGCACCCAGAGGAGCGGTTCCGGATATTCAGTGAGATGCACGGAATTGACAAAGTGCAACGTGATTGGGAAGAAAGCATGGAAAAGGTGAAGGAAGCAGAGGAAACTTCACGTGCCTCAGAGACGAATGTGAAGCTGAAGAAGGCGGAGCTCGGGATGGCGAAAAACGCATTTGACCGCTATACCGACAATCAGAGACGTTTGTACGAAGGGGGGAAGCTGTATGCGCAGTCCTTGCTTGGCATGGAGGCCTCCTACCAGAAACAAGTCCGCGAATTGGCTGGTCAAGTTGAACAAACACATGAAGACATCCATGAGGAGAACGAAGAGCTTGCACGTATTCGTCTCGTTCAAGACCGTCTGGCTTGGGAATTGACTGATAGAAAAGAAATGCTTCAATCAAAGGAGGCTGAGCATGAACAGGAAGAGCGGATTTTGCAAGATATTAAGGACCAAATCAAGAGCATTCAAGTTAAAATCCATAACCTAGAAGATGAACTTGAGGACATCACAAAGAGAAAAAGTCAGATGACTCGTACAGAAGCAGAAGTGAAAGCCGAGCTTGAAAGGGTCAAGATCCGCCAGCAGGAGATTGAAGAAGCCTTGAAGCAAAAGGATTCTGAGCTGAACAAGGTGATGAACTGCTGGCAAGAGGGAGTTCAAGTAATTGCGGGTTTAGAGCAAGAAATTAAGCAGATTGATTCCTTGGAGACTATTCATAAGGCCCGTTTGGCTGAATATATAAGCAGCCACCATGTCCAAATGACGATTGATCAGTTGAACAGGACTATTTTGGACAATAGGGATCGGCATGATGTTCTGCGGAAGGAAAAGCTTGAGCTGCAAGCAGAATTGTCTTATTTGAAGGAAGGTCAAAACGTATCATATAGGCAGAGGGAATCACTTGCTTATTTCAAGGATAGAGGTGTACAGGCATTTCCGCTGTCAGCCCTTCTTGAAATGGAAGAACGGGTGAATCCTCGGGAGGAGCAGTTGTTTCAGGCAATCAAGTACACAGTCTTCTTCGATGGTCGAAAAGCGGTTCCGCCGAATGATTTGTACCATGTTCCTTTATCCTTGGTTATCCCTGATCAAGTCCGGATGTCGTTGCCGAATGTTCCATTAAAGGTGAAAGGGGATCTCCGCGAATCGATGCTTCCTCATGCGATGAAGGCCCTCTGGTGGGTCGCCCAATTGTTTGAGGATGGGCTGCCAGAGATCAATGGCGGCATGCTAACAGACAGTTTAGGGATTCGCGGGTCACAGGAGAAGGAACGGCTTATCCTTAGTCAAAAAGCCATCCGTTTGCGCAAGCAGGAAGTAGAGAACCAAGTGGATGAACGGACAGATCTGATGAGAGAGCTTGATGCGAGCATTGCCGGAGATACTAAGTTATACCAGAAGCTGAATGGAATTATCCATCAAGTGAAAGAATCTGAAGCCTTCATGCTAGCTGAGCATGAGCATGCTCGCAAACGTGAACGATTGAAGGCACTTGTGCATGAACGAGATGAGTTGGAAGGGCTGCGTCGTCAGCATGAACAGAAGAAGCAGGTTTTGACGCGCAAGCAGATTGAGGACAAGCTCTATCAGGACCAATTGGAAGAAGAAGCGAGCTTTTACCTGGAATTAGGGAAGATGAAAGAGAAGTATGAAGAACTTCATCAATTAAACTTAAATTTGACGAACGAAAAGCGCCGAGAGAGGGAACAAAAACTGAAGCTTGAGCTTTTAGAAGAAGAGCTTGATAAGCTTGAACAAATCATCTCTAAGGCTGAAAAAGAAGCACGAAATGTAGCCGGGCAAATAGATGACTCCGCTCGGAAACTGGAATATTTGGCAGTACAGGCAGATAATCAGAAATCGGATCAGGATGCAGCCGAGTTTGGGCTGATGGATGTAAAACGAGAGCTGGAGGATTTGAAACAGGCTGCTCTTGCCATATATGAGGAAGCGGCTCAAAATGTTGATGAACATAATCTCTCTGCTCTCCCTGTCTTAAAAAGTGAACGGGAGAGCGGCAAGATTACATTTGACCTCGCACGAAATGAAGCTGGCATCGACCCAGCTGCTCCGCAGAACTATGAAACGGTGAAAAAGGAATATGAACGGTTTGAGAGTGAATACACCCGCACGAAGCTATTGCTCGAACAGGATAAGGAACGAATGGAAAAACTGCGGGATCAGCTTGAGACGACAATTAGCATGCGGGTCATTGAAATCCAGCAAAGGTTCAAGAACTATATGAGCCAGTTTCAGTTTGAAGGGGATATTAGCTGGGATAGCTTTGAAGACAGGCGGAAGCGAACTCACTTTCAGCTATTCATCAAGGCACGCAAGGAAGGGCACCGCGGGTCGCTGGAAGATGTGAGCGTGAAAGCGCGCGGCGGTAAGGTCGGCAAAGGAGTCTCTGGCGGTGAGGAATCACTCAGCTCTCTCTTATTTGCTCTCTGTCTCCTTCAAAACCTGCAAATCACGCCGGGCTTTATTATCTTAGATGAATTTGATAGCGCCCTAGATGAGAATCGCAAGGTGAAGGTTTTTGATTTGTATGAAAAAGAATTGCAGCGCAAGCTCATTATTTTAACGCCAAAGTCACATGAAAATGAGTATCTGAACCGTTTCTCAAAAGCATTCGTCGTTCGCCATGATCCGCGGATTCCTGAGAGCAGGGTCGCTGGGATTTTGAAGAAGGAACGAGTGGAGCATTAGTCGGAGCCTCCAGCTAAACAACGGGCCTGTTGATTACCAGGCCCGTTTTGAAAAGAGTGAGCTGCGTAGCATATTATATGTGGGTTTTCTGGCTGGAAATAAGCGAAAGTCCAATGGATATTAGCGAAACACTATTTTATGAACGAAACTGGAACGACGAAAACCAGTTTTAGAGATAGCCCTAATCTCCCGTAGTTACTCTTGCTGATTTTTGCAGCTATAATTTTACATATAAATAGATGAAGATAGGTGACAGCATGAAACCGAATGACAAGATAGCAGTAGATAATCAAAAAATATTTGCCCTTCTCAGCAATTATCTAAATAATGCGCCGGATTATGTGGAAAAGGATGAAATAGAGGAATTGGTGAAGTACGGGGTGCCCTATAAGCAGGCATTCGCGATGATTTTGGCTGCAGCTTTCGGGTTAGATATCGCAGATGACCAAGTTGATAGGGAATTCTATAATCGGTATTTCCCAAAGATATTTTTCCAGCTGGATACAGCGGAATATGCAGAGAATTCCTATTATCAGAATATAAAGATGCCATCAGTGAAAATAGGGAAGAGTGAGCTGAAGTATGAAAAGTATAAACCATTTGAGGGGTTTGTATGCAATGATATCGTCCGGACTTTAGATGGGCGGCAATATCCTCAGATTGGCTTCTTTACGGAGGAGTTCGCATATCCGGCTATCCTGGAGAATGGACGGATCTGGATGACAGTCACACCGAATGAGGTGGAGACCATGAAAGATGCGATTAAGAAAGCATATGGAAAGGTGCTGGCATACGGTCTTGGTCTTGGCTACTATGCCTATATGGTGTCTGAAAAGGATGAAGTGGACAGTATTACGATCGTTGAGAAGAACCGGGATATTATCCAGCTTTTCCAAACCTATCTGCTCCCGCAGTTTAGGCAGGCTAATAAGGTCCGAATCATTGAAGCAGATGCATTTGAGTATGCAAAGCAGGTGATGCCCGCTGAGGAATATGATTTTGTGTTTACTGATCTATGGCATGACGTATCGGACGGGATTGGAATGTATGAAGAGATGAAGCAGTATGAAAGGCTTTGTCCGAAGACTGAATTTTCCTATTGGATTGAGAAATCTATTTTGTGCTATTTATAATGAAAGGCTCGTCCATTAAGGGCGAGTCTTTTTATGATATTTCTCTTATCAGCCATATGTAATAGGACTGTTTCTTGATTAATCTGCTGAAATTTTAGTGGTATTGTCGAAATTTATCGGAAGAAAAATAGGGGTTGAAATGGGAATTAATGTATACTAGAAAATACTAAGTAGCATGTTTCTTACTATTATGTGAACGTGTCATTGGTATTTTATAAAAGCAGGAGGTTTTGCGAATGAATACATCTCATTATTCTGTATGGCCCAATCGGATGCCGAAGTTTTTGACAGTGCCGGAAAGTCCATTGTTCGATAATCTAGCCGTTACGGCAAAGAGGTACCCGAAGAAGACATGTCTTCATTATTATGGAGCATCTATGACGTATGAGGAAGTACTTCGAGAGGTAGAGACGCTTTCCTCTTATCTTCATCATGAGCTTCAGGTGAAACCAAAAGACCGAGTCATCTTATTTATGCAAAATTCCCCTCAATATGTCATTGCCTTTTATGCGATTCTGCGCGCACATGCGGTGGTCGTTCCAGTTAACCCAATGAATACAACCAACGAGCTGAAATTCTATATACAGGATTGCGAATGCAAGACAGCCATTGTCGGTCAGGAGCTTCACCAAGAAATCAGCCCTCTCCTTGAAAACACCTCACTTACTAATCTCATTATTACTGCCTATTCTGATTACCACACCTCAACAGATGATACTCTCCCCCCAGAGGTGAAAAATGCCCGAATTGCCTTTGATGATGAGAATCGGCATGGCTGGTCGGATATCATGCAGTCTAGCTTGCCGATTCCAGCGTTTGAGGGACATGCCGATGACATGGCGGTCATTCCGTATACTTCTGGAACAACAGGGCTTCCAAAGGGATGTGTTCATACAAACCGGACCATTCAGGCGAATGTGGTAAGTGCAGTCAATTGGCTGAATACATACTCTGATTCGGTTCATTTATCGGCTTTGCCATTTTTTCATGTAACTGGGATGCTCCATAGCATGCATGCACCTATTTATGCTGGAGCAGAGATGGTTATCCTCACACGCTGGAACAGGAATCATGCTGTTTCTTTTATTGAGAAATACCGTTGCTCGCACTGGATCAACATTAGCACTATGGTCATTGATTTTCTTTCGAACCCTTCTTTAGCTGATTATACTATTTCCAGTTTGTCCTGCATTGCTGGAGGAGGAGCTGCGCTGCCTGAAGCGGTCGGGGAAAAACTGTACAAGCTGACGGGTCTGCGCTTTGCGGAAGGATACGGTCTCTCTGAAACGATATCCCACACCCATTTCAATCCGATTGATCGGCCGAAGCTGCAATGTTTGGGAGTGCCTGCTTTTAATGTCGATGCTCGGATTGTGGAACCTACTACCTTTAAGGAGCTTGGTCCGCATGAAACAGGTGAGATTATTGTCAATGGACCGCAGGTGTTTACAGGATACTATAATCGGCCTGAGGAAACCGAGCAGGCTTTCATTCAGTTGGATGGCAAATCCTTCTTTCGTACAGGAGACATTGGTCATTTCGATGAGGAAGGCTATTACTTTATGGTTGACCGAGTGAAGCGGATGATCAATGCCTCGGGCTATAAAGTGTGGCCGACAGAAGTAGAGAGTTTATTGTACAAACACCCTTCTGTTGAGCAGGCATGTGTCGTTGGTGTCCCTGATCCGAAACGCGGAGAAAGTGTCAAAGCCTATATCATTTTGAGTGAGGAGGAGAAAGGGAAGGTTACTGAAGAGGAGATGGTTGAATGGGCTAAGACTCAAATGGCGGCCTATAAATATCCACGTACTATTGAGTTCAGGGATGCCTTCCCGATGACAGCAAGCGGTAAGATTCTATGGAGAAAGCTCCAGGATGAAGCAAGAAATCAAGAGAAGTTCATAAAGGGATGAATATGAAGAAATTAATGGGGGTTATTCTTGCCATGCACTGGCCAAATTCTGCCCGTGAATTTAAGGGGAAGCAGGTTTCTCCTTTTAAAGTCATACAGCTTCCTCTTTATATTTCTTCTTAAACTACATATACTAATCATAGGTATTTAGACGGTCGTGAAGGAGAAGAGGAAGATGTCGAATAACAAGGAATATGTGAACGTAAAGATAGATGTCGAACAATTACGTTACATGAATAGATTGCATCAGCTACTTTGTCAGCGTCTGGATATGGATTTACCGAAGGAGTATGAAATCCCTGAGATTGCGGTGGAGCAAGCTTTGTTTACGTATATAGACCAGTTGGAGAGATTTTATCGGCTGACAGGAGAGGACTGGGAGAAGTTTTATCAAAAATGGAGCGGTGTCCATGAGGTTCCGGAGAAATTGAAGGATTTCAAGGAAAGGATTAAAGGTTGGATTGACAAATGATAAAACAAAAACGGGCTAACTGCAGAAAGACCTGGTGAAATCCAGAGATTCTGTGGTTTTTTTGTTATATCAAAAAATAATATCGAAAATTTTTCACATATATAACATGTTTATTTGAAATGACTGATGGGAATTTAGTTATTGCAATATACAGATAAATGATGTTGCTTACATTTGCAAGGCTATACATATATTCATCAGGAGATTAAAGTGAGCTAATCCTTTATTAGTGGAAGTCACCTTTGATGAGATTCCTGAGGGCTTGAAACGTCTTGAGCGACATGAAGTCAAAGGAAGACTAGTTGCGAAGATTGATGATTGAGGGAATAATGGTGTAAAGGTGAAGCCCTTGGATTCAAGAAACGATGTTTTCTGAATGAGGGCTTTTTCTATGAAGAGGAGAGAGGGTGTTTGGCATGAAAGAATCCATACAAGATATAGATGTTCGAGCTTGTCAATTTGCTGAAAAGGCTCATGCAGGGACTTATCGAAAGGGGACAAACATTCCCTATATGACGCATCTGGAGGAAACAGCGGATATTGTACGGACGTTAACTGATAATAAGAAAATTATTGCCGCTGCCTATCTCCATGATGTTCTAGAGGACACTAGCTGCACGGTATCCGATATTGAGGAGCAATTTGGCGTTGATGTGGCCCGGCTTGTTGAAAGCGAGACAGAAAACAAATATCATGGAAAGCCAAAGGGAGATACATGGAAAACGAGAAAGGAAGAGACAATCCATCATTTGCAGGATGCAAGTGTGGAAACAAAAATGATTACACTGGGCGATAAATTATCTAATATACGTTCAATCAAGCGGGACTATGAACAGATTGGGAATCAACTGTGGGAACGCTTCAATGTAAAGGATCCGCAAATGCATGCATGGTATTACCGTTCCGTCTGTGATTCTTTAAAAGAGCTTGAAGGCTACTCGGCGTGGAAGGAGCTTGACCGCTTAATTAAGGAAGTTTTTAACCAATGAATGGCGGCTGACTTCTTCCTGATGTATTCTGCCGTTATGATAAGAATAACGGCAATCAGAACAGCCAATCTAGATTGAAAAAGCCTTGATTTGATTATGAAGGAAGTTGTTATGATGAAAGAGACTCATTCAAGCTATCAATTAGCCGAGGTAAGAGCTGAACAATATTTTAAAAGATTAAGGACAGAGGTGCTTGAACGCCATTTCATTCCTGTGCTGACAGACGATTTTTCAGAATGGAAGGAGAATCATGTGAATCTGCCCTTTTTAGCTGGGCCCAAAAAAGATTCGAGTATTGGTTATCGGCCATACTTGAAGTGGCTCGATTACACCGGAAAGTTGGATCCCTATTTACGCAGGAGTGCAGCTTATTTATATATGCGTGATCTTGGAAAGGCAATGGATACAGCTGAGGCGGAAGAAGAAATCGAGCAAACGGTGAGGCGCTTAAAAAAATATGTGGCCCATTCTACTGAAGAGAAGGCAGGAACCTTAAGCAGGGATGAGCTGTATCGATGGGGTGAGAAAGAAGGAATCGAGCTTAGCGTCATTTGGCTGTTTTCTAAATTGAGCAGCGTGGCAGAACATATTCCAGACGAGCTGAACGCAGGTCATGCCAAGCGGAAGCTGATTAAAATTATCGCCGGGGTTGTGCTTCATGCCTACGATCAAATGGGTGAGGACATAGAGGAGGATGTTCGGGCGGTTAAGCTTGATGAAGCGATAAGACTGGGCTATGCCTATGGTCTTACCTATCCATTCGTAGATGATCTCCTTGACTCTAATTATTTGACAGACAAGGAGAAGGAGCAATATTCAGCCATGATTCGTACGGCCTTGCTCACTCGTGAAATTCCTGAGCTGGGGGAATGGCCGGAGGGGAAGAGGGAGATTCTTGCCTATATCCACTCAGAACTTTCAGAGGCCTTTACTTATATGAAAAATCATCAGTCACCTGAAGCTTTAAATACCTTTTTCTCAGAATCCTATGTCTTTTTTCATGCACAGGAGCTGGACCGTAATAAAGAATTGTCTCATGCAGATTACACAAATGAGGAACTTCTGATTCCTGTCATTCTGAAATCAGCCTCCTCAAGATTAATTGTTCGTTCGGTGATTGGCGCAGATGAAGATAAGGGTTTTGACGAGCGGACGTTTTACTACGGCATTTACAATCAGCTCGCAGATGATTTTACAGATTTATTTGATGATCTGCAAGCTGGAGCCGTTACTCCCTACACCTATTATTGGACCCATCATAAGGAACGGACCGATCTGGTTAATCCGTTTGAACTGTATTTCGCCGTCATCGCAAATTTGATTCACTATGTGTATTCCTCGAATGAATTGGCCAGGGAAGTCATTTTGGACAGAGCCATCAATGGACTGAAACGAAATAAAGTCCGGTTCGGGGCGGAAAAATACAAGGAGGTCATGGGCTTATTCGCAGCTGGGATGCCTGAATTTAACCGGCTTATTCAAAAGCTCGTCAAGAAGGCAGAAAATGTCGATTTCTTCGATAAACTGCTGCGTGACCATATGCTCGCCCAGCTGGAGAAAGATAGGACAGACCGTGAGACATTTTCTTCCCTCACAAATGAGCTGCGCGAAGAGATGAACAGCTTTCTTCCGCTTGGAGAGGATATTCAAAACGCGCTCCCAGAGGAAAGGACGCTGCGGGAAGCGGCCAACTACAGCCTGATGGCAGATGGGAAACGGATGCGGCCTGTTATCGCGTGGATGATGGGAATGGAGTTCGGTTTAAATAAGCAGGATTTGATACCAGTGCTGAAGTCTCTTGAATATATGCATACGGCCTCTTTAATCTTCGACGATCTTCCCTCACAGGATAATGCAGCAGCTCGCCGTGGACAGCCTGCTCTGCATATTGCCTATACGAATGCAATCGCTGAACTGACAGGAATCTTTCTTATCCAAAAGGCAACCTTAGAGCAGGCATCCATCCAGTCATTCAAACCGGAGGCCGTTCTCTCGCTCATTCAATATTCAGCGAATGCTGCGATGCAAATGTGCCGCGGGCAAGTCATTGACTTGGAGGAAAAGAAGGGCAGCGTGTCATTGGAAGAATTGAATAGCATGTGCTTTTATAAGACCGGTATTGGGTTTGAGGCAGCAGTTATGATGCCAGCTATCCTTGCGGAGGCTGATGAGGGTGAAAGGCAGGCTCTTAAACAATTTGCTCATCACGCCGGTATCGCCTTTCAAATAAAGGATGATCTGCTGGATACAGAGGGAAATTCGGAAGCTCTTGGAAAGCCTGCTGGCCAGGATGAAGAGAATGGACGCTCAACCTTTGTAACGGTCCTTGGAGTGGATGGTGCGAGAAAACAAATGTGGCATCATTACTGTGAGGCGATTGAAAGCTTGCAGGGAATCAATCGTAATACAGATTTTTTGAAGCATCTGCTGGATTATCTAATTAATCGTCAAAGATAATGAAGGGAGAGGCTGATCCTGGATGCTCAGGGTCAGCCTTTTTGTATGGATTATTAATCAGGGAAACTTCTGACAGAAAACAGACGGAAGCTATGGTCAACGCCTGTTTTCGCCCATCCTTCACATTTATCGCCGATACGTCAACCGCTTCGCCCTTAACCGAAGGGATTTCGCCCTTAAACTATGAAATAAGGTTGTTTTCTCATAAAAAGAAAGCCTCCTCCTTCTTTAAAGGTCCAAAATAGATAAACTAATGATCTTTTTTGATGAAAATCTTCCTTTTTCCATCTGAATTTCCGCAAAACTCTCTCTACTTACGCTATTTTGATAATGTGGCTTATTCAGGAGTACCGTCTATGCTGTGTTGGTTTCTAGCTGTCTACAATTTTTGTTTCCGAATGAGGACAATATGGTGTAAACTGTATTGGGTAAACATAGAGACTTTAGTAATATTATCTAATTGCGGTTAGGCATAAAAACAAACATTAGGGAGCAGAAATATGGAGTTTATTGAGTTATTGAAGGCGTTTATCCTTGGGCTTGTTGAAGGATTGACGGAATTTGCGCCGGTCTCCTCGACAGGGCATATGATATTGGTTGATGAGATGTGGCTGAAGTCCACCGAATTCCTTGGGCAATATACAGCGAATACCTTTAAGATTGTTATCCAGCTTGGCTCGATATTGGCAGTTGTTATTATCTTTAAGGATCGATTCATTGATATGCTTGGGTTGAATCGGCTTTTCGGCAAGAAAGAGGATAAGAGAACAGCTGAGGGGAATCATCTCCGTTTAACGCATGTAATTGTCGGATTAATTCCTGCAGGTGTTCTTGGCCTCTTGTTTGAGGATTATATTGATGAGCATCTCTTCTCAATCGAGACGGTTATGATTGGTCTTTTAGTCGGGTCCTTCCTGATGATTGCCGCAGATATCGTAAGCGGCAAGAAGAAAGAGCCTAAGGTAACAACGGTTGACCAAATTACGTATAAGCAGGCCCTCTCAATCGGATTGATTCAATGCTTATCCTTATGGCCAGGCTTTTCCCGCTCAGGCTCGACCATCTCAGGCGGGGTTCTGCTTGGATTAAGTCATAGAGCGGCAGCTGATTTTACGTTCATCATGGCTGTGCCAATTATGGCGGGGGCCAGTTTGCTGTCATTGGTTAAGAACTGGGAGCATTTCAATCTGGATGCTCTGCCATTCTTTATTGTCGGTTTCATCAGTGCATTTATCTTTGCGCTAATATCGATCCGCTTCTTCTTGAAGCTAATTAATAAGATTCGATTAATGCCATTTGCCATCTACCGAATTGTCTTGGTAGCGGCAATTTACTTCTTGTATTTTTAATCGAAGAAAAGCCATTTCACATTTAACTCGTGAAATGGCTTTTTTGTTTAATTTCCATTAGATAATACATGTGATCTTGTGATGAAATGCCGTTCCTCTATGCTATCGAGTGAGAATTCAGCCCCTTTTCCTGGGATGGCATCAATGATTAGCTGTGTATGCTTCCAATATTCATACTGGCTCTGGTGCATATAGAAAGGAACACCGCCAATGATTCCGAGCAGCAAATCCGCATTCCCAATCCGGAAGTCTTCCTCTCTATAGCACATCGGTGCCGACCCGTCACAGCAGCCGGCGGATTGGTAGAAGAAGATGCTGCCGTGAATGTCCCTTAAATGATTAATTAGACTAAGGGCGGCATCTGTCGCAATGACTCTTTCTGGCATAATCATCAACCTTTCGATTTAGAAGAAGCCTTGTGGCTTGCGGTCATAGCTGACCAATAGACATTTCGTTTGTTGATAGTGATCTAGCATCATCGCATGATTCTCACGGCCGATGCCAGATAATTTATAGCCGCCGAAAGCAGCTCCGGCTGGATATTGATGGTACGTGTTGGTCCATACGCGTCCTGCCTGGATGGCACGGCCTGCACGGTATGCAAGGTCACCGCTGCGGGACCATACGCCGGCTCCTAAGCCATACAAGGTATCATTGGCCATCTCCATTGCCTCATCGAAGTCCTTGAATGTAGTCACGCCAAGAACTGGTCCGAAGATTTCCTCTTGGAAGATACGCATTTTATTATGGCCTTTAAAGACAGTTGGCTGAATATAGTTGCCTTTTTCTAATCCTTCGCCGAGGTTATTTTCTCCTCCGCCGATTAGGCATTCAGCCCCTTCTTCTTTACCTAATTGGATATAAGAAAGGATTTTTTCCTTTTGTTCATTGGAGGCTTGGGCTCCCATCATAACGTCTGTATCAAGCGGGTTGCCGACCTTGATGGCTTTAACGCGTTCTATCGCCCGTTCCATGAATTTATCATAAATGGACTCTTGGATGAGCGCACGTGAAGGGCAAGTACAAATCTCGCCGGAATTGAGGGCGAACATGACTAATCCTTCAATCGCTTTATCAAGGAATTCATCATCCTGGTCCATTACATCTTCAAAGAAGACATTCGGGGACTTGCCGCCAAGCTCGAGCGTGACAGGGATGATATTTTCTGTTGCATATTGCATGATTTGACGGCCGACAGCTGTAGAACCGGTGAAGGCAATCTTAGCGATGCGTTTATTTGTCGCAAGCGGCTTACCGACTTCAATGCCGTATCCGTTTACAATATTCAGCACTCCAGCAGGAAGCAGGTCTTGAATAAGCTCCATGACGACCATGATAGAGACAGGTGTTTGCTCTGCTGGTTTTAAGACGATGCAGTTCCCAGCTGCAAGTGCCGGTGCAATCTTCCATGCGGCCATAAGGATTGGGAAGTTCCATGGAATGATTTGTCCTACTACACCTAAAGGCTCTTGGAAGTGGTAAGCGACTGTATCGTTGTCAAGCTGGGTAGTGCGGCCTTCTTGGGCGCGGATGGTACTTGCAAAATAACGGAAATGGTCAATTGCTAACGGAATGTCTGCATTTAATGTCTCGCGGACAGCCTTCCCGTTATCCCATGTTTCTGCGACAGCGACCATTTCTAGGTTTTCTTCTAAACGGTCAGCAATTCTATTTAAGATTTGTGCACGTACAGCTGCAGATGTTTTCCCCCAAGCATCCTTCGCTGCATGTGCTGCATCTAAAGCAAGCTCGATATCCTCTGCGGAAGAGCGTGCAGCCTGTGTGAATACTTCACCATTAACAGGTGATCTATTATCAAAGTATTGACCTTTAACAGGAGCAACCCATTTGCCCCCGATGAAATTATCGTATTTCTCCTTGAACTGAATAATGGCTCCATCTGTATTTGGATTTGCGTAGATCATGAAGCATTCCCCTTTATGTTCGTATTGAAAATGAATCAGATGTCTTGGCAATTGTAAATCTTGAAAAACAAGCCAGCATCTGGAAGCGCTTTCTATACTCTATTAAAATAGTTGTTCACAAAAATTTCAACTAATATGATTGACAAAAACAGGGGGCTTTATAAAATTCCGGTCAATGGTTTTAGATTCATGGAATCCAGTCCTTGATTCACAAGATCGATATCATAAATAGCTTTCTCGAGAAAGAATCGAATGACTAAATCGCTCGTCTCACTTTCAGAGAGGGAATACCCGGCTGCCTGAAGGAGTATCTCCAAGTCTGGTTCTTGCAGCTCTAAGGCAAACCCTAAGGCAAGGATGGTTCGTTTACTGGGATGATACTCTGGGTTGGTGCGTATCTTTGAGAAAAGCTTGCGGTCAACACCTGCACGTGTGTAAATCTCAGAATCTGTTTTTCCTTTTTCATCAATAAAAGAGAATAGGACTTGCTGAAGGGGCGGCTTCCTGTTTGTCTCAATGAAATCTTGCAATTCCTCCTCCTCGGTGTGACGGGTGGCTGAGCGCAGCAGCTGACTTTCGAAAACAACAGGTTCAAGCTGACGGCCTGCCATATACTCTTTCAATTCATGCATTAAGTATTCTCGTTTCATGACCATCCTCCTTATTGTCGCCTGTAAAGCGACCAAATGCTTCACTCTCTTAGGTAAAATTATAGCATGATAGATAATTCATTTGAGGAGATGGATGATGATGAATAAACAATTGACTGAGCTCATTTTTGTCCTTGATCGGAGCGGTTCGATGGCTGGTTTGGAGAAGGATACAATTGGCGGGTTCAACTCCTTGGTGAAAAAACAATGCGATCTGCCTGGCAAGACTGCAGTGACCGCTATTTTATTTGATGATGAGTATGAGGTGCTTTGGGAAGGAAAGGATGCGAATCAAGTAGTAATGACAGAGAAGGAATACTATGTCAGAGGGATGACTGCCCTGCTTGATGCTGTCGGAAAAACAATTTTAAGCGTTGGCCAGCGTCTGGCACATACGGCGGAGGATGCGCGTCCTGGCAAAGTGATCTTCGTCATTACGACAGATGGCTATGAGAATGCCAGCGTGGAATTTACGTATGACAAAGTGAAAGAAATGATTCGTCATCAGCAAGAGAAATATCATTGGGAATTCCTCTTTATCGGAGCCAATATCGATGCTGCTAAGGAAGCTGGACAATTGGGCGTTGCTGAACAAGATGCCTGCCAATATGAAGCTTCATCCGTCGGCGTACAAAAGATGTATGCATCTGTCCATATGAAATTGGCTGAAAAAAGAACATAAAAATAGTATTCGAGCTATGGAGGAGCGATATGCTCCTTCCTTTTCGTCTAGGTATGTTGAACAAAATGAATATTGACCGATATATAGAACGATTTCACTTATTTGGGGTTAGGAGGAGTCGTTTTGTATTCAAGTATCCAGGCAACTCGAACATCAATGCACCATGAATCAAATGTATATGTCCATAAGCGTCTCGGTTCAGCAATGATAGCTGGATTGACAGGCCTGGCCTCGTTCGCCTTCATGCTTTTAGGCTATTATGCGGTCAGCTCCTACGAAATGGCTGATTCAATTGACATCTTGGCTATATCAATCAGCTTTATCCTTGCCTTTCTCACGTTGCCTTTTGGCTTGGCTGCTCTGCATTCGAGTAAGGGGAGAGGGCTTGCTATTGCCGGATTGATTCTGTCCATTCCAGGATTGCTGCTATTTATAATCCCAGTTTGCTATTATATGATTCTCTCTTTCTAAACGAAAACCCTGATGAATGTCATCAGGGTCTTTTGCTGTTTGCCGGCTTTTATTGATTCGCAGGGGGGCTCCGAATGATTCGGAACACCGGATTGGGAAGCTGAGAGGGTTTGAGACATTCGAAGCAGGTTTGCGAATTGTTCGCAACCCTCCTATAATAGAACAATCAATGATGAAGGTAAGGATGTTGAAAATGTTACATGAATATACGATTTCTATGCTGCAGGAAGCTGTCGATGAAGCAATCGAAAAGCTGAATATGCATGGGTACTACAATTCTTATTACGACCAGCCGATTGAGCAATATGCTTCTGACAATGGCTATGGTGTCCAAGAGATTGAGGATGGCACCGTTGACCTGAAGGTGATTATTGAAGAGGAGTCAATACCGGTGGATGTTGAAAAGGAGCAGGCATCCATAGCGGCTATCCTTACGGTTGCAAAGGAAAAGGTTCATTATCAGCTGCTTGATACAGTAGAATGGCAGGAGCCATTCCCTATCATTGACCTTCAAAATGGCTGGTTCATTAAACCGGTACAGGAAGAGCAAGTACCGGCAGGCAAAATCATTCATTTTGAGCCTCCGCGTGCTTTTGGTTCAGGTCTTCATGGAACGACACAGGACTGTCTCCGTCTCATTCTCCGTGAAGAGATGAAAGGAATGAGGGTGCTTGATATCGGTACAGGAGCGGGGCTATTAAGTATAGGGGCCGCTCTTTCAGGAGCTTCGGAAATTCAAGCAATCGATATGGAGGATGTTGGTGAAGAGGTTTTATACAATGCCAGGCTGAATGGGGTAGAGTCCAATATCAAGGTGAGCTGTGCGGATGCTCTAAATCCAAAGTTCGGGATTGATGGAACGTTCGACTGGATTTTCATTAATATCGCTGCAAATGAAATTAAGCAATTATTCGCTTTTGTTGATAGACATCTGGCAGCTGGAGGGAGATTAATCCTTTCGGGGATGGTGACGTGGAATGAGGAGGATGCTCTAAAGGTTTACCAAGAAAACGGGTATCAGCTGAAGGAAATTCATCAAACAGATGAATGGGTGACAGCCTATCTCATAAAAAGCCGATAACAATAGGACAGCCTAGCGCTGTCTTATTTTGTTTGGATATGTGGAGATGTTTCCAGATTTATAATAGAGAAGATGGTCATATAAGCCCTCTAAGTCCCGAGTAAACGACTCTACCTCGAAGCCGCCCTCCTTGCCTGATTCAATCTTCAATAGAATTTGGAATAATAATGATTTCGCCTCACTATCATGCAAGTCATCAACAATCATTTTTAGTCTCTGCAATCGTTTTTCCCCCTTAAAATTTCTTTAGTCTTTCTCCTTAATACCGCAATATAAGACAAAGTAATCATCTTATTGAGGAATTTATTGTAAATATTAAGAGGTTTATTACATAAAATGGAATAAAATTGGGCTTATAGTGTGATATTTGTAAGCTGAATTTTCAGAGGTAATGATATTCTCCTTCACGCTTTCGGCTTCTCCGAATAGACTGAGGTACAAGCAGTCATGATGGATGAAATGATTAAAGGAGCTAAAGCAGATGAGAAAATGGTTGAGTGGATGGTTAATGGGGCTGGCAATCCTGTTAGCTATACCGACTGAGAATGCCAATGCCCTGGAACCAGAAAGTTCAAACCTCTTCCGGGGAATCGATGTAAGTGAATGGCAGGGAGAGATCGATTTTCGGGAAGTCGCAGATGCAGGTATTGAAATGGTCTATATTAAATCTAGTGAGGGAACAGATTATGTCGATCCTGATTTTGAACGTAATTATGATGGAGCTAAGGATGCCGGGCTCCTTGTTGGATTCTATCATTATGTGACAGCAAGAACCGAATCACAGGCAGAGGCACAAGCACGCTTTTTTGTCTCCACAATCAGCGGCAAGGAATTTGAGGGCAAGCTAGCTATGGATTTTGAGGATTTAACGGGATTGAGCAATGAGGAAATCAATGATATTGCCTTGGCCTTTATTCGGGAGACTGTGAGATTATCAGGCAAGGAAGCGGTTGTATATAGCGATGCTTCTAATGCAGCCAGCACATTTAATGATGCCTTAACGGATTATTCTCTATGGATAGCTGAGTATGGGGTGAGTGAGCCAACGGATGGTGTGAGATGGTCATCATGGGCGGGGTGGCAGTATTCAGATTCAGGCAGCGTGGCTGGTATTGACGGAGATGTCGATTTAGACCGATTCAATGACGGGATATTGGTCAGTGACACCAGGGAAGTGGTTAAGCCAGCTGAACGGGAGACGAGGTCTGAGACAATCACCTATACGGTTAAGGCTGGTGACACCTTATCTGAAATTGCACGTAAATATCATACTACAGTAGCTGCGATTGCCAGAGAGAATAATCTCTCCAATCCAGATCTCATCTATGCAGGAGAAAAATTACGCCTGACGATTTATGATGATGACAGGCAGGAAAGGGCGGCGGTGATAATTGATTATACGGTCAGGACTGGAGACACCTTATCAGCAATCGCCCGTAAATATTCCACAACAGCCGCATCAATTGCCAAGGAGAATAATCTCTCCAATCCGGATTTAATCTATCCGGGTGAAAGGCTGCGGATTACGGTAAGAAGCGGGTATGAGACGACGACAGAATATATTGTGCAACGAGGAGATACATTGAGTGAATTGGCGAGAAGATACGGTACGACCGTGGAGAAGATTGCATCGGATAACCAACTTTCTAATCCAAATGTCCTGTATCCAGGGGATACCCTTCGAATCAAAAATGATGAAGGACAGCCGCCGCCGCGGAAAGAATATTTTCAATATATAGTGAAATTCGGCGATACTTTAACAGAGATTGCCCGCCGATTCCGTACGGCAATTCGTGAGCTTGAGAGGATTAATAATCTCACTAATCCAGAATTGATTTTTCCGAATCAGCGGATTTATGTACCGCGAACATCCTAAAGAAGGTTGAGTATGAAGTGTCCCTGATATAGGGGACGCTTTTTTACGTTTATCTGTTGTCCATTTCGGAAATGGAGAAGGAGACTGTGAAATGGGGGGATATAGATGTTTACACTTAATTGGGGAGACTTAGGCAGAATCATCGTCATTGGTATTTTGGCCTACATTGCCCTTATCGTTATGCTTCGTATTGCTGGCAAGCGAACGTTGACGCAATTAAATGCGTTTGATTTAGTGATTACTGTTTCAATTGGGTCGGTATTTGGGACGGTATTATTAGATAATGCCATTTCGATATTTGATGGAATGACGGCCTTCTTTGTCTTAATTGCCCTGCAGTGGATATTCTCGAAGACAACGACGGAGACAAACAAAATCAGCCATGTCATTAAAGGGGAAGCATCCATTTTATATTTCAGGGGACAGTATTTCCAGGATGTGATGGAGGCTGAACGAATTGAAAAGGAAGAAATTATTCAAGCGGTGCGGATGCAGGGGAAAGAGAGTCTGGATGAAGTAGAAGCTGTCATACTGGAATCGAATGGTCAATTCTCTGTGCTTTCCAAATCAAGCGAAGATGGGAGTTCTACGATTCCAGACTAAATAGACGGTATGATATGCTAATAGTAATTCTAGTGAGATGAGGTTTTGGGCAATGGTCGTGAAGATGGTGCTGATGATTATCCTTACCGTATTGATTTATGGAGCCATATCCTTTTATATATGGCGAAACGGGAGAGCCTGGCTTGAGGTATCTCCGCTTAGAAGGTTTAAGAAAACCTATACGGTCCTGTTTCTTATTCTATCCTTATCCATGTTTATTGGGATGATTCCTCATCTTGGCATCTTTAAATGGGTGGGGGGCTATTGGTTCATCATTGTCGGCTACAGTCTTGTGCTGCTCCCATTCATGAACCTAGCTTATTACTTAGCAAGGAAAAGAGGCCTTATGGTCATGGGCATCATTTACTTTCTCTTCTTTACAGCGGTCATCTCCTATGGCTCCTATCAGGCATTCAGTCCGGTTGTGCGATATGACCAAGTGGAGGTGAATAAAGAGGCTGGACGCGATTCCATTAAGATATTCATGGCCTCTGATACGCACTTAGGCCCAATCGTAGGGAGCGGTCATCTGAAAAAGCTGGCTGCCATGGTGGAGGAGGAGAAACCTGATATCGTACTGATACCTGGTGACATCATTGATGACCAGATTGATACGTTTAATGAGGAGAATATGATTGAGATTTTCCGCGGAATGAAGGCGCCTCTAGGTGTGTATGTATCCCCGGGAAATCATGATTATTATGGAAATGATCTTAAAGAGCTTGAAGAAGAGTTTGAGGCTGTCGGCATCCAGATGTTAATGGATGAGACCGTGGAAGTAAAGAATGGTTTTTATCTGGTTGGGCGCAAGGATTTAACCGATGATAATCGTTCTTCCATCAGTGAACTTGTTGAAGGGCTTGACCATTCAAAGCCAATCATCATGCTTGACCACACACCGGTCGAACTGGCACAGGCTGAGGAAAGTGGAGTCGATATTCTTCTCTCTGGTCATACGCACCGTGGACAAGTATTCCCGGGCAATTTAATCACGGGTTGGATATATGAAAATGATTGGGGCTATTTGAAGAAAGGCAATCTTCATTCCTTTGTCTCTTCTGGCTTTGGAACTTGGGGACCTCCGCTTCGTATTGGCACGAGATCTGAGGCGTGGATTATTGAAGTGAATTTTGATTAAGTGAAGCATGCATCTGACGGATGCGTGCTTTTTGTCAATATATGCTAAAATAAAGCTATTCAAATCGGATGACGGAGAGGTTCTCGCTATGCAAATTTCAATCCAAAGGGACTATTTCAAGCAGGCTCTGCAAGAAGTCATGTATGCTGTCTCCAATCGAAACGTGTTACCTATATTGAGCGGAATCAAAGTAATGGCAAATACGGATGGGGTGACCTTAACGGGCGGCAATTCAGATATCATTATTCAGAGGACAATCCCTGCTAGGCTCGATGGTAAACCAATCATGCAAGTATTTAAGGAAGGCAGCGCGGTTGTTCCGGGTAAGTATTTCAGTGAAATGGTGAAAAAGCTCCCAAGCGATATATTCATAGAGGCAGATGAAGAGCTCCATATTACTGTACAATCAGAGGAGATCATCACGACCATGAATGGATACGACCCCGAGGAGTACCCTGCTCTCCCGGAAATGGATAGTGCTAATATCGTGAGAGTTTCTGGAGGAGAATTGGTAGAAATGGTCAAACAAACAGCCTTCGCTGTGGCAAAGGCAGAATCACGGCCCGTTTTGTCAGGTGTCCACATCTCCATTCAGAACGGGAAACTTGCGTTAGCGGCAACGAATGCTCAGCGGCTGGCTTTGCGAAGGGCAAGCGTGGCGGCAGAATGGAAGGGTGCGTGTATTGTGCCGGGCAAAACCTTGTTGGATCTTGCTAAGCTCCTGCAGCATGCACCCGAAGTAAAAATGGCAATCTCTGATAATCATATTCTCTTTCAATCAGACTCCCTCTTGTTATTATCAAGATTGATTGAAGGCAATTACCCGAACATCGAGAATCTATTTCCGAAAGAGGCAATGTGTGTGATTGCTTCCAATAGGAAGGAACTCCTGCTCGGTGTGGACCGTGCCTGCCTGTTTGCAAGTGAGTGGCGTCATAATACCATTTCCCTGGCTGTTAAGAACGGCGCACAGCTGAGGATTTCCTCCAAATCAACTGCAGTCGGAAAGATTGAAGAGGTGCAGACGGTTGAGTGGGTTGATGGGGAAGAGGAGCTGGAGATTATGCTTGACGGCCGCTACCTGCTCGATGCGCTTAAATCAATCAAGGAGGACAAGGTTGTCCTAAGCTTTCACGGTTTAATCAGACCCGTGCTTGTCCAGCCATTCGGCGTTGAAGAGCACCTGCATCTGATATCCCCTGTACGATCGTAAAATAAGATAGATTAAGAGGATGCCAGTCTTAGGACTGGTTTTTTGTTTGCGTTGTAGAATGATGGGTCTCATTTGACCAGCCGTATCGTCTATACCGCCAAAAGAAGGGTTTTTTGATGAAGACAGGCTATTTCGGATTAAGTCCATATAATTGTGTAAAAAAAGAGAGTCATTTTATTCACTCTTGGCAACACTGTTTTCAGCTACGAAAAATTAGTGGAAAAGAGGAATATAAATGACTCAGTTACAGTTTAACCTTGATATGGACATTTTAAAAGAATCCGTTATTAATTCTAATCTAGATACTGTCATTAAATCGGCGGTTGTATTGGTCTTAAACGAGTACATGGAGAAAGAGAGAGATGAGTTCATCCAAGCCTCGGCTTATGAGCGCACCAACCAGCGACGTGATTTTCGAAACGGCTACTATGATCGTGAGTTGACGATGAGTATCGGCAAGCTTGAGTTGAGGGTTCCCAGAACTCGAAGTGGTGACTTCTCCCCTACGGTCTTCGAGAAATATGCTCGTTGTGACCAAGCCTTCATCTTATCCATGCTGGAAATGGTGATCAATGGAGTCTCTACCCGTAAGGTGACACATATCATCGAACAGCTTTGCGGTGAAAGTGTCTCTAAATCATTTGTTTCTTCTCTTACTCAAAAGTTGGATCCCGTTGTGAACGAGTGGGCAAATAGACCATTAAATATGGATTATTATCCTTATCTTTTCGTGGATGCCATGTACATTAAAGTGCGGGAAAACCATCGGGTTGTATCAAAAGCTGTCTATATAGCGACAGCTATAACGGAGAAAAACAAAAGGGAAATCCTCGGCTTGAGCATAGATCATGTGGAAAGCTTCGAAAGTTGGTCGAGATTTTTCCAACAGCTTAAATCTCGTGGTCTCCAATCCCCAAAACTCGTGATTTCCGATGCACATCAGGGCTTACAGAAAGCCATCCAGCGTGAGTTCATTGGGACTAGCTGGCAAAGATGTAATGTCCATTTTAAGCGCAACATAATCGAGAAGCTTCCCAAAAAGAATTCGGAAGAAATACGGAGCATGATCAAGCGAGTATTCGGAGCTGTAAAAATAGAGGATAGCCGGCGTTTCAAGGAGGAATTAATGAAGCAATTTAGTGACGAACCTAAGTATGAAAAGGCCCTGGAAATACTTGATGATGGATATGAAGATACCATCCAATACATGAGTCATCCCGCGAAGATGCATCCTCATATCCGCAGTACAAACTCACTGGAACGACTAAATCAGGAAGTCCGCAGAAGAGAAAAGGTCATACGGATTTTTCCAAACACCCAATCTGCGTTTCGGTTAGTGGGAGCTGTTTTGATGCATTATCAAGAATCTAGCTATGACAAGAAAAAATCTCTTGGTAAATAGGTCTATTTTAAACTTCCATCCATGATGATTTCACAATCAGTGAAGGTAGTCAAAGGAAAGGACATCTTTGACAACCTTCACTGATTGTGAGCTAGGGAACCATGGAAGTTTCGCTCAAAAAAATGTAGGGGGAAACAACAAACCAATCAAACTAAGTTAGCGGAAAACAGTTGTTTTAGTAATTTACACAAAAGTGAGGACTTGACTCTATTTCGATCAAAAAGGCTATCTGCTTGTCTGTTTTATACGTTTAGAGACAAATAGGAATTCAATGGTCATGAGCAACAGTCTGCTTTCAGGGTTTTAAGGGTAAATTCCACATGGTTAAAGGCGTAATGATCAGTTTTATGGGCGAAGACAAGGACTTTCAGGGCGAGATAGAGTCACTTAAGGGCGAACAAGGAATTTTCAAGGCGGAAAAAGTAGAATATGGGCGATTGAAGAGAACGATGGGCGGTAATTTTTGCTTAGGGCGGAATATTCGAGGCAAGGGCGAAAAAAACATTAGGAACGACTTCTAATAGTAAAGGGTCTAAACAAGGTCTCCTGCTTTACAAACTCATCCATCACAGGTGCTATCTTTTTGTTTTAGAAGATTTTGAGAATATAATAATACCAAAGGAATCAACATGATCTTGAACAAGCAAGGGGTGGAACCTGAGATGCTTCAATTAGTCCCAGCTATGCTGGAAAAAGTAGGAATTATCGTGATTGTTGCCTTCCTATTATCGAAGATTCATTCGTTCCGGCAAATTGTACAGGAAGACCATAATAAGTATGTAAAGCTTAGATTGATTGTGTTGTTCGGTGCATTTGGCATCATTAGCAATTATACCGGTATAGAGGTTTATGGACATTCCATTGAACAAAATCGATGGTTGTCAGAGATTGGGGCAGAAAGTGCTATTGCAAATACGCGGGTGATGGGTGTAGTGATCGGCGGGCTTCTTGGGGGGCCTGTCGTCGGGATTGGAGCCGGCTTGATAGCCGGTGTGCACCGCTATTCCTTAGGTGGCTTCACAGCTCTTTCCTGTGCGATTTCAACAGTTGTTGCAGGGGTCATTGCGGGCTATATCGGACGGCAGCGAAAGGAGCTGTCCAAGCCTGTGACAGCCGGATTTGCAGTTGTGGTCGGCATGACTTTGGAGGCGCTGCAGATGCTCATTATTCTTCTTGTTTCAAAGCCGGTTGAACATGCCTGGGACTTGGTCAGCTATATCAGCATCCCAATGATTTGCATTAATGGACTTGGAACATTATTGTTCATGTTTATCGTGCAGTCCATTAAGCGAGATGATGAGATGGGGCGTGCTATCCAGGTTAATCAGTCGTTTGATATTGCCGATCAAACGCTCCCTTATTTCCGTCAAGGTCTGACCCAGCATTCTGCTGAGGAAATTGCGAAGATCATGCTGCGGCTGACGAATGCGGATGCCGTATCAATAACGAATACAGAGCTGGTGCTTGCTCACGTTGGAGCGGCATCTGACCATCATGCGGCAAATCTGCGACCTGAAACAGGCTTGACGAGAAGAGTGCTGGAGACAGGGAAGGTATCGGTTGCACGAACGAGAGAGGCCATCTATTGCGGCCATAAGGATTGTTCATTAAGAGCGGCAATTGTCATGCCGCTTAAGGTGAAGGAAAAAGTCGCTGGTACGCTGAAAATGTATTATACCGAACCGGCAAAGCTTGATAAGGTACAGGAGATGCTGGCCGAGGGACTGGCCAATCTCTTCTCCGCTCAGCTGGAGTTGGCGGAGGCAGAGAAGCAGACAAAGTTATTGAAGGATGCGGAAATCAAGGCATTACAAGCCCAGATCCATCCCCATTTCTTATTTAACAGCATGAACACGATATCTGCCTTATGCCGTACGAATCCCGAGAAGGCAAGGGAGCTATTGCTTCAGTTAAGTGCCTTCTTCAGGGGCAACTTACAGGGGGCAAGGCAAATGCTGATTCCGCTTGAAAAAGAGCTGGAAACCGTGAAGGCCTATATTAACTTAGAGCAAACAAGATTTCCGGATAGGTATGATATTCAGTTTGATGTTGATCAAGGATTATTAAAATCGTATATTCCCCCCTTTACCTTACAGCCGCTAGTCGAGAATGCCATCCATTACGGCCCAAAGGGGAAAAAGAAAAAATGCCTTATTCAAGTAAGTGTCTATATGGAGGATGGCTGCTTAAGAATAGAGGTGCAGGATAATGGAGCAGGAATTCCAAAAGAGCGGCTTGCTACTCTTGGAAATCAGGTTGTTGAATCTAAGGGTGGAAATGGGACAGCTCTCTTTAATATTCGTGAGCGGTTAAAGGGAATCTACAATGGACAAGGCGAGCTCTTCATTGAGAGCGAAGTGGATAAAGGCACAAAGGCAGTGCTTGTGATGCCGTGTAATTTTAAAGGAGTTGAAGAACAGCATGCTGCGAGTATATATCGTTGATGATGAGCCTTTGGCAAGAGATGAACTGAAATATTTGATTCTTCGCAGTAAAGAGGCCGAAATTGCTGGGGAGAGTGATTGTGTGGACCACGCACTGGCGGATATTCATATTCTAAAGCCGGACTTGGTTTTCCTAGATATAGAACTGGCTGATGAGAATGGACTGAGCATTGCCAAAAAGCTAGGTGAGCTTGATCCAGCCCCTGCACTTATCTTCGCGACTGCCTATGATGAATATGCGCTTCAGGCCTTTGATCTAAATGCGGTTGATTATATTTTGAAGCCATTTGAGGAAGAACGGATATGTAAGGCGATTGAGAAGGTTAAGAAATCAAAGGGCATTGGATTGGAGCAGCAGCGAACCACTGTTCAGCCTATCCGTGAAGTAAAGGGCAAGATTCCAGTGCTGATAGATGAACGCATCGTACTGCTGAACTGCCGTGATATTCTCTTCTTAGAATCAAGAGATGGGAAATGCATCATTAAGACAAAGGATATGGAATACAGGGTCAGTGATGCACTCGTCATGATTGAGAAGAAAATCAATGAAGGGGCATTTCTTCGTGTTCACAGAAGCTATATTGTCAATTTGGATCAAATCACTGAGATTGAGCCATGGTTTAATTCCACCTATAACTTGACCATGGAGGATGGTTCAAAGGTTCCGGTCAGCAGGACATATGTGAAAGAGTTGAAAATGCTCGTCGGTTTTTAAGAAATTGTGCTTTTCAAGTGTCGAATTTTGCAACTCATCCCTCCCTTTTTGTAAATCAGCTTGAAAATGAAATGTAAGCATTTTCATTCGCTAAAATAAAGGCAGATAACAACAAAGGGGGAGCTAAAATGAATGCGATTACAATTGTTGTAGGTGCTATCTGTATCTTAATGATTGCCTACAGGCTATATGGAACATTCATGGCCGCTAAAGTATTAAAATTGGATGATTCAAATCCTACTCCGGCACAGAAATTAGAGGATGGACAAGATTATGTGCCGACAAATAAATGGGTGGTTTTCGGCCATCACTTTGCGGCAATCGCTGCAGCAGGTCCGCTTGTCGGGCCCATCTTGGCAGCACAATTCGGTTATCTGCCGGGGTTAATTTGGCTATTAGTTGGTGCGGTTATTGGGGGAGCTGTCCATGATATGGTCGTCCTTTTCGCCTCTATGCGGAGGGATGGTAAATCCCTTTCTGAAGTAGCCAAAGAAGAACTTGGCCCAGTCGCTGGATTCTGTACAGGGCTTGCCATGCTCTTCATCATCACGATTACAATGGCTGGTTTATCAATGGTTGTCCTTGGTGCGCTTGAGCGGAACCCATGGGGAACATTTGCAGTCGGCATCACAATTCCAATCGCGATGGGTGTTGGTCTGTATCATAAGAGAACAGGGAATTTGAAGCTTGCCACAACAGTCGGATTTATTCTAATCATGCTGGCAATCGTGCTTGGACCGAATATTCAAGGCACGTGGTTCGGCGATTTATTGACGCTTGAGAAGAGTACACTAGCTATTATACTTCCTATCTATGCTTTCTTCGCAGCGGCACTGCCGGTCTGGTTATTGCTGGCACCGCGTGATTATTTAAGTACATTTATGAAAATCGGCGTTTTCGCAGCACTTATTGTCGGGGTCTTCATTGTTAACCCAGAAGTCCAATTCCCAGCCTTTACAGAGTTCATTAACGGCGGAGGTCCGGTTGTCGCAGGACCTGTATGGCCGTTCATTTCCATCACGATTGCCTGCGGTGCCATTTCCGGGTTCCATGCCTTCGTTGGCTCCGGTACAACACCGAAAATGGTCAATCGCTGGAAGGATATTAAAGGGGTCGCCTTTGGTGCGATGCTTGTTGAATGTTTAGTAGCGATTATGGCCCTGATTGCAGCGATTTCCCTGCAGCCAGGAGATTACTTTGCGATTAACTCAACGCCTGAGCAATATGAAAAATTGAATATGGAGCCAGTTCATTTGGAACGATTAAGTGAGGATGTCGGAATGGACCTTGAAGGCCGTACAGGCGGAGCGGTAACACTTGCTGTTGGGATGACAGAGATTTTTACGAATGTACCATTCTTTAAGAACTTAGCTTCCTACTTCTATCAGTTTGTTATTCTCTTTGAGGCCGTGTTTATACTGACCGCGATTGACTCAGGGACAAGGGTAGCCAGATACTTAATTCAAGACTTCTTCGGTGAATTCTATAAACCGCTGAAACGAACTGATTCTCTCTGGGCGAATATATTTGCCAGTGCGCTCGCCTGCTTTGTTTGGGGGTACCTCCTGTTCTCAGGAGATATCAGCTCCGTATGGGCCCTGTTTGGAGTATCAAACCAATTGATGGCCTCCATCGGTCTGATTGTCGGTGCGACGGTTATCCTGAAGATTGCGGACAAACGCTGGTATATGCTTACATGTCTAGTACCGCTCGCTTACTTGTATGTGACGGTTAATGTGGCCGGTTATTGGATGATTACCAATGTATATATGAACGCAGAAAGTGCAGGCTATAATATCTTGAATGGGGTTCTATCCATTATCATGCTTATCCTCGGATTCGTTATTTTGGTAGCGTCCATTAAGAAATGGCTTGAAATGATGAAATTGCCACAGGCAGAGCTTGTTGCAAAATCAGCTAAAGAACTTGTCTGATTGCCTGAGCCCAGGGGCTGTTGTCCCTGGGCTTTTTATGTATGATCTGCTTTTATCTTATCGGACATTTGGTAAAAATTTAAATTATTGTTGATATTTAGAAAATTATGTTTATAATAATAGTTAATCGAATAAACAGGTAGGAGAATATGAGAAGATGCCTAAAATGAAAGCCTTTACAAAAGGCTGTCATTCGGCATGTTCTCTTTTTTCTTGCCTATTCGGCTAAGAAGAAAAAGGGGGATGAAGACAAGTGAGGAAATATCATTGGAGCAAGCCGTTGCTCGCTCTTGGCTTAATTGGCGGAATACTGGCTGGCTGTGCAGGAGAGGAAAGCTCAGGAGGATCTGGCGGTGGAGCTGACGGACCGGGGAAAATAACGTTGTATTCACCGGAAACACCAGACTTTACAAAGGAGCTTGCCTCTAAGTTTGAAGAGATCAAAGGCGGCAAGGTGGACGTTCAGTATGCAGGAACGAATATATTAGTTAATCGGATGATGGCCGAGAAGGATAATCCGCAAGGGGATGCTTGGTATGGGGGCGGAGGCATTCTGACATTTGAGGCCAATGCTGACAAAGGTATTATTGGTGCATATGTGCCAAAGGAGGCCGAGGATTGGGATGTAGTTGAAGACGGTATCAAGCTAAAGCATGAGGATGACAAGTATGTCGGGGTGGAAGTATTCGTGCTTGGCTTTGCTTATAATACCGAGCTGGTGAAAGAGGAAGAAGCGCCAAAAACATGGGATGACCTGCTAGACCCTAAATGGAAGGGGAAAATTCAATTTGCGAACCCTGCTGCATCTGGAACCTCGACCTTAATGGTGCTGAATCAAATGATGCAGCGCGGGGAATCAGAGGGCTGGGCGTATATGGAGAAGTTAGTGGAACAGGCGAATTCCATGCCTGACTCCGGTTCTGCCCCTACAAAGGCTGTAGCAATGGGGGAAGCCCATATCGCTGTTGGATTTGATTTCATGGCCTATGAGGCAAAAGCAAAGGGCGAAACAGTCGATTTCGTTGTACCTGATAAAACACCAATCCTCGTCAATCCAATTTCAATGGTGGAAGGGGCGCCAAATGAAAAGGGAGCGAAGGAATTCATTGATTTTATGCTATCAAAAGATGCCCAGCAAATACTGGCTGATTGGTATCATATTCCGATTAACCCGGATGTCGAGTCCAAAACACCATTGACCTTGGAGAATGTAAAATCGCATGCGGTCGACCTGGACATTGATTGGGTGAACAAAAACTATGACAAGGTCAGAAATGAATGGAAAGAGAAATTCCAGTAAGGAAGAAGGGGCGATATTCATGGGTTCCGTTACAGTCGACCAGTTAAATAAAGAATTTTCCGGAGTGAAAGCATTGAATAACGTCAATCTAGAGATTAAGGAGGGCGAATTTTTCGCCCTTCTTGGTCCATCCGGATGCGGTAAAACAACGACAATGCGATGTATTGCAGGCTTTGAGGAGCCTACATCAGGTGTCATCAGAATTGGAGAGGAGAAGGTTAATCATATCCCTCCGAACAAACGGAATTGCGGGATGGTATTTCAAAGCTATGCACTTTTCCCTCATATGAATGTTTTTGAAAATGTAGCATACAGCCTCAATATTAAACAATTGAATGAGAAGAATGTACTCGCTAAGATGGGAGTCTATGCCCGCTTGCTTAACCGGCGGCTGGGGCGTATGCCGAAGGAAATGGAACGGAAGGTCATGGAGATATTGGAGTATATGGAGCTTGAGCCATATGCCGACAGGCTGACAAGTGAGCTTTCAGGCGGACAGCAGCAGCGTGTCGCCTTAGGCCGTGCCCTTGTGATGGAGCCGGCAGTATTGTTAATGGATGAGCCGCTGTCCAATCTCGATCAGAAGCTCCGTCATTCGATGAGAAATACGATTAGAAGGATTCAGCAGGACTTGGGAATTACCACCATTTTCGTTACGCATGATCAGGAGGAAGCGATGAGCATGGCTGACCGCGTGGCGGTTATGAATAATGGGGAGGTCAAGCAAATCGGAAGGCCTACTGACCTGTACAGTCATCCATCAAGCCCTTTCATTGCTAATTTTGTGGGTACCTCTAATATGTTAAATGTGCAATCAATTGAACGTGTAGGGTCGTATTCCATCATTAAAGGGGAAGGATTCGCCCTAAAAACGAATCATCAAAGCAAAGAGAAAGGCACAGTGATTATTCGTCCTGAAAGCATACAAATTCATCATGCCGATACAGAAATGAATCCGGAATTGATGAATATACTAGAAGGAGAAATTTTGATTTCTACCTATTTAGGCTCTATTGTCCGTTATGAGGTTAAGGCTGCGGGTCATACATTGATTGTGGATGCTACCTATGCCTCTGGAGAGAGTATTTTGAAACCAGGAACGAAGGTTAAGCTGGCCATTGAGCCTGAAAGGGTGCTGGTCATATGAAGAAAGGGAAAAGAGCATTCAATGGTCTGACACTTGTCAAAGTCCTTATTTATTTGTTTTTTGGCTTATTCCTGATCTTGCCGCTCTTATCCGTCTTTTTGGTCAGCTTCACTGGTCAGCCTGTAAATGTATTGGGCTCCATAACAGATCCGGCCATTCTGAACTCAACCATTGAGAAGTTTAAAGGGGCTTCATTTGATGCGTACGAGTCTATTATTACGAGCAAGGGCTATTTTAATAGTCTTATAAACAGCTTGCAGCTTGCCATTACCGTAGCTGTACTGGTCATTGTTCTTTGCGTGCCCATTGCTTATGGAATCGCTAGAACGACCATGCCCTTTAAGAAGACGATATCTGCCCTATGCACGATTCCATTAATTGTGCCGACCTTTATTTCAGCCTATGCCTTTATTCTCATGTTCGGGAGATCGGGGTGGATAACGGCCATTTATCAAAAGCTTGGCGGAGAAGGGATGCTGATCGATCCATATTCCATGGCTGGAATCGTGATTGTACAGGTGTTTTTCTTCTTTCCATATGCTCTATGGCCAATGGTTGCTGCCTTTAAGGTGAGTGATATTACGCTTGAGGAGGCATCACTTAATCTAGGAGCTAAAAACTGGTTCACTTTCGCATTTGTGACATTTCCACTTGCCCTTCCAGGTATTATATCAAGTGCATTATTAATCTTTACGGTAAGTTTCTCTGACTTTGGGACACCAATCATTCTTGCCCCAAAAGCACTTAATTTGCTAGTTGTCGAGGCTTACCGTGAAATTGCAGGATTTTATAATTGGGGCGGTGCGGCGATATTAACAGTCGTAATGGTTCTCGTTGCAGCCTTTTTCTTCTGGCTGCAGTCCTTATCGACAAAAGGCCGCAATTACGGATCTGTTTCCGGTAAACCTAAAATGCAAAGATTGAATAATCATAAAGGATTAACAAGATTCTTATCCACTTACAGTTTTCTTATTGTTTTAGTTCCTTTTCTTGCGATGGTCTCCATTGTCATTCAATCCTTTGCAACAACTTGGGGGAAGGACTTCCTGCCAAGCGGCTATACAATAAGGCATTATCAAACCATCTTTACGAGCTCGCTTGGAAATATCCAAAACAGTTTAATTCTCGCCTTTGGAGCCTTAGTATTAAGTGTCGTAATTGCGACCTTTATCTCTTATTTTGTTGTCCGGCAAAATGCTTCAAAGCTGGATTTTGTGACAAATATTCCGTTGATAGTTCCGGGAATTGCGTTTGGGATTGCCTTGATTCAAACCTTTAACACAGCCCCCCTGCAATTAACCGGTACCGCTCTTTTATTGATTGTTGCCTATACGATTAGAAGATTGCCCTATATGATTCGATCGACAATGGGAACAATGAGAGCTATTAAGCAGGATATTGAGGAAGCGGCTATTAATCTTGGAGCAACACCGCTGACCGCTGCCATTACCATCATTGGTCCATTAATGCTTCCAGGGATAGCGGCAGGATCATTGCTCGTCTTCATTACGGTTATTAAGGAAACGTCTATCTCCATTCTCATAGCACCTGCAGAATGGGCGCCAATGAGTCTGGCAATCTTTCAAAATATCCTTCGGGGCGAGTATTATACAGCAGCTGCCATGTCTGTCATTCTAGTCATCTTAGTCTTGATTCTGCAGGCAGCGGCCAACCGTATATCAAAAAATGATTGAATGATCTGGAGGAGAAGGATGAGAGGATATATATTTGATTTAGATGGTACGGTATATCTGGGGGATGAGCTGATTGACGGGGCGAAGGAGGCTATTGCGGAGCTCCAAAGCCGCGGGGATCAAGTTGTGTTCTTGACCAATAAATCGATTGCCACTCGGATGCAGTATGTTGAGAAGCTGCGTAAGCTAGGGATTCCCGCTGAGCTTGATCAAGTGATTAATTCCAACTTTATTACAGCTAAGTATTTAAAGAGTATGATGCAAAAACAAGAGGCTGTGCTTGTTATTGGGGAAAAACCCTTGGTGGATGAACTCACTGAGATGGGAATCCAGATAACGGAGAATGAGAAGGAGGCCCGCTATGTTGTCATCGGCTGGGACCGTCAGTTCAACTATGAGAAAATCAACAAAGCCTATCAGGCTTGGCTGAATAAGGCGAAAATTATTGCGACAAACCCAGATCGTACCTGTCCGGTGGATGGCGGTGAAATACCAGATTGCGGTGCGATGATTGGGGCTCTTGAAGGAGCAACGGGACAGCCCATAGATTCCATAACAGGAAAGCCATCCCGGCTCATGGCTGAATTTGTCGTTACCGATGTTCTGATGATGAACCCATCTGACTGTTTTATGATTGGGGACCGTCTGGAAACAGATATTAAGATGGGAAATGAGTTTGGCTTGAAATCAGTACTTGTCTTGACTGGAATTACCACAAGAGAAATGCTCGGAGCTGCCTCTTTCTCTCCAGCCTATGTGGTAGACAGCATCAAGCAGGTTCCGGCTTTATAAATCAAATTGCCACATGGCAGGATTTCCTGAAGATACAGCGAGAGCACCTGCTTTTAGAGCCGCTAGAATTTCTGATTCCTCGCTGATCAATCCACCGACGATCAGCGGGAGTCTTATTTTGCGAGAGAGATCATCAATGATTTTGGGCATTAATCCAGGCAGGACTTCCACCGCATCCGGCTTGCAGGCATGAATATTCTCGATGCCTTTTTGTACAGCAGCGCGGTCAATTAAGAAAATACGCTGTATGGTCATTAGGCCCTCTTCTTTTGCTAATTTGACAACATTGCTTTTCGTTGTGATAATCCCGGTCGGCTTCCATACTTGAGCAATAAATTGAAGAGCGCTTTTCGTATTGGAGAGTCCCTCGATGAAATCTAAATGAATGAATACATACATTCCACTGGATTTCAATTCAGAAATAATTCCTTGCATATTCATTAGATTGCCAGTTAGTAAAAAAGCGATATTTGCTCGGCTGTCTATGGCCTTTTGAATATCCTCTTTTTCTTTAATGCTTGCAATCAATTGTGACTCAACCATGTCTACTATTCTCATTGGTCATCCCCCTGTGCAGTTTTTGTAAATTTTAACATACTATTGATTGAATTGGAGAAAGAGGGGGAATTCCAGCATATAGGATATGATTGAAGCGAAATTTGTTACAATAGAAGAAAGGCTTGTCTCTGTATGTGCAAATAGCCGACAGGGGCTTTTTTATTTCAATGATAAAGGCGGATAGACATTTGACAATTTATTTATATACGTATGCGTGCAGTCCAGAGGAAGAACCGCTGTGCCAGATGGAAATGCGTTCACTCTTCGGGTGTGAAGCAGGTCCATATGTAATCTTGAGCAAGAAGAAAATCGAACCAGAGAGAAGTCCTTTTATCCGGGAGCGGATTGAGGTCATGTTTGAAGGGGAAACGTATCATTCCCTTGCCGAGCAGGCAAAGAATCTGGTAATCGGAGAAGAGACATTTAAGGTATTGCTCATCAAAGATAATGATTTAGAAGAGAGGCTTTCTTTGCAGAAGAGACGGAGCATAGAGAGGGAGATTGGTCTGTCTATTCAGGGGGTCGCCGAATTAGAGCATCCAACTCATCTATTTGCCGTTATTCCATATAAAGGAGTCTGGTACTTCGGCCGCTACAAAAAGGGGGAGGCGGTATGGCTAAAGCATCAGCAAAAGCCAAGAGAATATTCAACAGCGCTCAGCACAAGGATGGCGAGAGCGGTCGTGAATATCGCCGTTCCAAAGGTGGGAGGTACGAAGGTCATTGATCCATGCTGTGGAATTGGGACGGTTTTGATTGAGGCTCTTTCGATGGGAATGGATATAACGGGAAGGGATATCAAGCCATTACCAGCGATAGGGGCACGAGAGAATATCGCTTATTTCGGTTATGAATGTGACGTAAGGAAAGGGCCAATCGAGGAAGTGACTGAGCATTATGATTCAGCAATCATTGATTTGCCCTATAATTTATGTCATACCGCCTCACCAGAGGAGCAGCTATCAATATTAATTCATGCCAACCGAATTGCTGACAGGATTGTGGTTGTGACCGGTGAACCGATTGATGCCATGATTGAACAGGCAGGCCTGATTATCATGGATCGATGTGAAGCCAAGAAACCTGGTTTTACGCGTGAAATTCTCTTATGCAGGAGTTCCAATATTCCAGCAGTTTGAGAGATAGCTGATAGAAAATGGGGGATGGATGTGAAGAAGCTGAAGGGGAAAAGGATTGCCGTATTGGCATCTAGAAAAGTCGAGGAAATGAGCGCCATCATTCGTAATTTGGGAGGTGAGCCCGTGGTTAGGCCAGCCCAAGGGACGGTCTATCTTGATCATTCACAGTTAAAGGATGATATCGTCTGTTTGCTCAATCATCAATATGAATGGGTCATATTCACCACTGGAATTGGTGTGGATACTTTATATAAAGCAGCTTGTGAGCTTGAGCAGGGAAATGCCTTTATAGAGGTTTTAGGCAAAATGAACATAGCTGCAAGAGGATACAAGACGGTCAATATGCTGAAAAAACTTGGTCTCCGTCCAATTGTTCGCGATGATGATGGCAGTACAAAGGGGCTCGTGCGAATGATGGAGGAGCATTCCTTGGAGGGATGCCGCACCGCCTTACAGCTTCACGGCGATCCGGCACCGCTTTTGATTGAATGGCTTGAAAAGGAGAAGGCACAATATAAAGAAATTCTGCCTTATCTCCATACTCCGCCGGAAACAGATGTGATGGAGCAATTGCTAGGTGAGCTGCTTCAAGATGTGTATGATGCCGCCTTCTTCACGAGTACTCCGCAGGTTCGTCATCTTATGATGTATGCAGATGAGAAGGGGCATGGAGAGGAATTAAGGAAAGCCTTTGAATCAAAGGTTCTGGCACTTGCTGTCGGGAAGGTAACTGCCCAAGCACTGCACGAGGCTGGTATTGAGAGGGTCGTCTTTCCGCAGAATGAAAGGATGGGCAGTGCCATCGTCGAATTAGGAAACTATTATCATAGCAAAAAGGACATCTGAGCTTAACCTCAGATGTCCTTTTATTATTTATTACCAATCCCATACTAAGACAAACAGGGATCCGAAGATTGTTACAATCGCAACGAATAATGCGTATAGAATATTCGTATACAATGTTCCTTTTTCTTTGGACTCGCCAATATGCATGAACAAGAAGAGCTGCAAGCTGGCTTGAAGTCCTGCGGTTACGAGCAGGATCGTCATTTTGACTCCGAATGATACATCTAGGTAAAGAACCATTAATGCAGCTATGGTCAGAGCGATTGATGACAAGAATCCGAGTACATGCTCTTTAGGAAATAACTTTGCCATATTACATCAGTCCTTTCAAGTAGACGAAGCTGAAGATGAAAATCCAGACGACATCTAAGAAATGCCAATAAAGGGAGAAGATAAAGGATTTATTGGCTGTATGTGTATTAAGACCATGTTTCTTCACTTGAAGCAAGATGGCAAGTCCCCAGAAGAAGCCAAATGTAACGTGGGCTCCGTGAGTTCCAAGCAGTGTCAATAAGGCAGATGTGAATCCGCTTGTTGTGATTGCTGCCCCTTCATGTACATAGTGGAAGAATTCATATATCTCAATACCTAAGAAGGCAAGACCAAGTGCAAGTGTGATAACCATAAAGGTCATCATGGCTTTTTTCATACCCATACGCATCGCATGAATCGCGATACCAATTGTAAAGCTTGATGTTAATAGGAGGAATGTTTCCCATAACACGCCGGAGATCTTAAAGATTTCCTCACCAGTCGGACCGTTGCCTGTTCCATTTTCCAAAACGAAATAGACGGTAAATAAGGTGGCGAAGAGAACAATTTCAGCTCCGAGGAAAATCCAGAAACCTAAGATTTTCAGCTGGTTTTCCTCTGTTCTATATTCTAATGGCTGTGAGGCATCTAGCTTCATTTTGTTTCACCTCGCAATTTCTTTTCTTCAGCTTCTAATTCTTTCACAGAGATATGGAATCCATGATCATTGCTGAATGAACGTGCAAACAGCAGGTAGAAGATTGGAATCATGGCGATAATGGCCGGAATCCACCAGCTGAATACCATAAAGAATCCCCAGAAGAAGAAGGCAATCGCCATCCAGAATGGCATAAAGCTTGAGTTAGGCATATGAATTTCTTCTAATTTACCTTTGAAAATCTTATGTTTACCCAGTTTTTCATCCCATAAAGTATCTACAGAACTCACTTCAGGTGTGATCGCGAAATTGTAGGATGGGACAGGTGTATGTGTAGCCCATTCCAATGTACGTGCATCCCATGGATCATTATTGCCATTCAAGCGCGGTGCATAGCGGAAGCTCCAGTAAATATTGTAAACCAAGAGAATGAACCCAATCGCTAAACCGACAGACCCAATTGACGCAAGCAGATTTAACGGTCCAAAGCCGCTTTCCTCAGAATACGTATACATACGACGGTTCATCCCTTTAAGACCGAGTGCAAATAAAGGCAGGAAGGTCACGTTAAAGGAGATGGCAATCCACCAGAATGCGCGTTTTCCTTGTTTTTCATTAAGCATGAAGCCGAAAATCTTTGGCCACCAGTAATAGAAACCAGCTAGAACACCGAAGACGGTACCAGGAATCAATACATAGTGGAAGTGGGCAACTAGGAACATCGTGTTATGGTATTGGTAATCCGCACTTGCCATTGCAAGCATGACCCCTGTAATACCGCCGAATGTAAAGATTGGAATGAATCCTAGTGCATACATCATTGGTGTTGTAAATTGGATTTTCCCTTTGTACATCGTTAAGAGCCAGTTAAAGATCTTAACCCCTGTCGGTACAGCAATCAGCATCGTTGTAATGGAGAAGAAGCTGTTAGAGAGAGCTCCTTGACCCATTGTATAGAAGTGATGGACCCAGACAAGGAATGATAGAGCTGAGATGGCAAGCATACTTGCAACCATTGATTTATAGCCAAACAAATTCTTCTTAGAGAAGGTTGAAATAACTTCACTGAATATACCGAATGCAGGCAGGATAACGATATATACTTCTGGATGTCCCCAAACCCAGAACAGGTTGGCCCAGAGCATATCCATACCGCCGTCAGTCATAGAGAAGAAATGTGTGCCGAACAAGCGGTCTAATGTCATTAACGCAAGCGCGACTGTTAATACAGGGAATGCGAAAACGATGATGATGTTGGTAATTAAGATAGACCAAGTGAACATTGGCATTTTCCAAAGTGTCATGCCAGGTGCACGCATTTTTAGGATGGTGACGATGAAGTTAATCCCTGTCATCAATGTACCAATCCCGGCAATCTGAATCGCGATTGCGTAATAGTTGTTACCGACGGATTCACTGAATTCCGTACTTGCCAGCGGGAAGTACGCTGACCATCCAGCATCCGGAGAACCTCCGATAACGAATGAAATATTGAAAAGCATGGCTCCGGCAAAGAATAACCAGAAGCTTACAGCATTCAAATACGGGAACGCTACATCACGGGCACCGATTTGAAGCGGTATGACAATATTCATTAAACCGATGATAAAAGGCATCGCCATGAACAAAATCATGATAACGCCGTGAGTTGTAAAGACCTCGTTGTAATGCTGGGCATCTAAGAAGCCGTTCTCAGGCATAGCGAGCTGCCCGCGCATCATTAATCCGTCAATCCCTCCGCGGAATAACATTAAGAGGGCACATATGATATACATAATCCCAATTCGTTTATGGTCAACGGTTGTCAGCCATTCATCTCTTAGCCAACGCCATTTCTTAAAATAGGTCAGACCCACAACAATGGCCATCGATACAGCGACAATACTGACCATGGCTCCATAAATTAACGGGTCCCCAAGAACAAAAAATTCATCCCATTTCACGTTTGTTTAGCTCCTTTCGTATAGGTATTAGTGGTTTTCATGATGCTCTGATTGCTCAGAATCCTTATCGAATTGATTTTCCTGATCAGGGTCCTCGTTTGATGGAGCCTTTTCAGCGCCGTGGTTATGTCCCTCAGGCGGCGGGCTGAACTCCAAGTGAGTGGAAGAATAGCTTTGGCGGCCGACATAAGCTGTGTCTAAAAGCTCGTCGAACTTCTCTTCTGTCAGTTCAGGCTCATTTGCTTGAACTTGCTCTACCCATTCTTCAAACTCTTCATTAGACATTGAGAGTGCTTCAAATTCCATATGGGCAGTTCCTTGTCCGCTGAAGTTTGCATTACGTCCCATCATGGACATTTCGTTATCGGCTACGAAATTAAGCTTCGTGACCATGTCAGACATCGCATATTTTTGTCCGCCTAATTGCGGAATCCAGAAGCTGGTAATCGGTCCGTAGGAATACAGACGGAATTCTACGACTCTATCAGTTGGGATATTGACGTAGTTAACGGTTTCGATATCCTGTTCAGGATAACTGAAATGCCATTTCCAGTTGGAGGAGGAAGCATAAATAACGAGAGGTTCTTGATCCTCATAGCCCTTCGGCGTGCTCTCAACCTCGAAAGTGGATACGATTGTCACGTAACCAAGAATAGAGACAATGATAATTGGAATAGCTGTCCATATGATTTCAAGTGTTTTGCTGCCTTCCATATGCGGAGGCACATAATCTTTAGGAGCTTTGGAAGCTCTATATTTCACTAGCATGAAGATATACAGCACATAAACGACAATCATAACGCCAGCCAGCATCAGGATGGAAAAGATAATCGTATCTGACTGAGTTTTGGCTACTGGTCCGTTAGTGTCGAACACAACCCAGTCACATCCGGCTAACAGAAGAATCGATGCCAGCATGGACCCTAAAAGTCCTAACTTTTTTTTCATAATGTTCCCCTTCCGTAAGTAGTGTAAGTTAGCTAAATATAAGCTGGGAATAGAAAAAGAATAGACAAGTAGATTTTAAAAAACCAACCATATATGTAGCTATTTAGATGAATTACATTCTTTTACCATACCCCAATTTTCAATATAATAACTGTATTTCCAAATTACAAATATATGTATCTGAAAGAGGCAAATGTTTTTATCATATTTGACAAAGTTGTGAACTCATTAACAGGAACTTATAATAATGGATTTTTATGTAAAATATGTGGCTAATTAGTGAATAAAACGCGTGGTTATCAGTTATTTATCAAGTGACGATGGAATCGTTCGATTATGGTTTTTCATTCTGACAAGAGTCCTTCTGCTAGAGTTATTCTGTTGTAGATAGTGTTAATAAAGGACATAGAAAAAGGTTTTAAAAAGTATATCAATAAAATAAATGATTAAACGCTAGTCCTATATATATAGGAAGAAAGGTCAATGTGCTGCTAAAATATTTGGAAAAAAATGTAGGAAATGCTCAGGTGATAGAATGGGAGCTGCTATATACTAGAGTGGAAGTTTATGATTGTTTGGAGGGATGAGAAGGAATGAAGAAAGTTATTGTTTTACTTATTGTAAGCGTTTTCTTTTCTCTAGGGGCTATTACATCGGCAAATGCGGCTATGGGTAAGCAGAAACCGCAAAAGGTGACGAATGTAGCCCATAGAGGAGCTTCCGGGTATGCTCCAGAACATACGATTACTTCTTATAAGCTTGGGGATAAGATGGATGGCGATTATATCGAAATTGATCTCCAAATGACAAAGGATGGCCAATTAATTGCAATGCATGATGAAACCTTAGACAGGACAACAAATGGAACAGGGTTTGTTAAAGATTATACGATAAGGGAAATTAAGAAGCTTGATGCTGGCAGCTGGTTTAATGAAAAATATCCCGAATATGCGCGTGAAGAATATGTTGGTTTACAGGTCCCTACTTTAGAAGAAGTCTTTAAAAAGCTGGGTAAGCATAAAAAGTATTATATTGAAACGAAATCCCCTGATGTTTATCCAGGTATGGAGGAAGAATTAGTACGCCTAATCAATAAGTACAAGATTAATAAGAAAACATTGCTGCTTCAATCGTTCAGTCCAGACAGCCTCCTGAAACTCCACTCGCTGGATCCGAAATTAAAGCTCGTTCAATTGATTTCCTATAAAAGCAAGGCCACGATAACGGACAAGGAAATTGATTACGTCAAAACGTATGCAGTAGGTATTGGGCCTAATCATACGTATTTAAATGAAGCCTATGTTCAAAAGGTCGTGCAAAATGGTTTGGACATTCACCCATACACTGTCAATACAAAGGAAAGAATGAAAACCTTGATTGATTGGGGTGTGACAGGGATGTTTACCAATTACCCGGATGTATTAGATCAATTGAAGAAGGAATTGAGAAGAGGGAAATAACCCTCTTCTTTTTTTGTCTAAGCGGCTTTCCTTCCTGCCATAAATTTTTGAAAGTGTTTGTTTGATAGGCTAGATAATTGGTAGAATATAAATAATTGTGTATTTTGTTAGATAAATAGAATTAATAGAATGAAATGTATGTTTTCGTATTCGACTTGGAATCAAACAGAAGTCTATATGAAATAAGGAATGATCATCCATGAAAAAAGTTATATTATTGCTGGCTGTATTTATTTTTGTCTTTACTGGTCTTCTATCAATTGATAATGATGCTTCCGTGATTGAGAAAGAAATAGATATATTAAATGTGGCGCATCGGGGAGCCTCTGGCTATGCTCCGGAACACACGATTGCTTCCTATCAACTTGGAGATAAAATGAATGGAGATTATATTGAAATCGATCTACAGATGACAAAGGATGGCAAATTAATCGCGATGCATGATGATACAATTAATCGCACAACCAATGAATCAGGAAGTGTGAAGGATTTCACCTTGAGAGAAATCAAGGAACTGGATGCAGGGAGTTGGTTTAATAAAGCATATCCGGGTAATGCTAGTAAGGAATACATTGGACAAAAAGTACCTTCCTTAGAAGAAATCTTCGAGTTATTCGGAGAGGAAAAAAGATATTATATTGAAACAAAATCTCCGGATGTCTATCCAGGGATGGAGGATAAATTATTACGCTTAATCAACAAATATAAGATTGATAAAAATAATTTAATAATACAATCATTCAGTCAGGAAAGCTTGTTGATACTTCACTCGTTAGATCCTGAATTGAACTTAGTGCAGCTAGTTGCTTATCAGAATGAGGCCACGATAACGGACGAGGAAATTGACTATATCAAAACGTATGCAGTAGGTATTGGGCCTAATCATACGTATTTAAATGAAACCTATGTTCAAAAGGTCGTGCAAAATGGTTTGGACATTCACCCATACACTGTCAATACAAAGGAAAGAATGAAAACGTTGATTGATTGGGGTGTGACAGGGATGTTTACCAATTACCCGGATGTATTGGATCAATTGAAGAAGGAATTGAGAAGAGGGAAATAACCCTCTTCTTTTTTTGTCTAAGCGGCTTTCCTTCCTGCCATAATACATTTAAGATAGGATAAAAACGTAAGTGAACTGAGGTTTTTTATGAAAGAGAAATATTATGACGAGCTATTTCGTATCAAAACAAGGGGAGACCAGCAGGGTCATCCAGCTTCCCTAGCCTATAATCGGTATGAACCAACCCCATATGCGGCGCTTGAGAAATTATTTGAAGCGTACAGTATAAGCCGCAAAGATCATGTCGTTGATTTCGGCTGCGGGAAGGGGCGCTTGAACTTTTACATTCATTATTACCATCATGCTTCTGTTTCCGGAGTGGAGATGAATGAAGTTTTTTATAATGAAGCGATGATGAATCTGGCGGATTATGCAAAGTACCGAAATGAAAGAGTCCATTTCTATAATTGTCTGGCGGAGGAATTCTCCATCCAGCCTGACCATAATCACTTCTACTTCTTTAATCCGTTTAATGTGCAAATATTCAGGAAGGTTGTAAATCGAATTCTCGATTCAGTGGAGGAATATAGCCGCACGGTTGATATCATTTTGTATTATCCCTCGGAGGATTATATTTTTTATTTGGAGCATGAGACGCCATTTGAATTGAAGCAGGAAGTCATCGTCAAGCCGCACGATCCATTCGACCGATTCCTTATTTATCAATTGCCGGTTAAACAGTGGATATAACTCTCCTGTTTGAAGTAAAAAAGCTGGACCTGCCATCACTTCATTCCATGATGGCAGGTCCAGCTTAGTTTTATTTATTCTTGATCTGTATTTGGTTCTACGTGTACATGGACATCATAAACACCATACTTCTTCGTGAGATCCGTTTCAACGAGAGTGGCAATATCATGGGCTTCTTGTATATTAAGAGATGAGTCAACAAAGATGACGATATCGATGACTTCATTGTTTCCATAGTTGCGGCCCATGATTTTTTTGACACCTTTCACACCGTCTATTCCCATAATAGATTCTTGATAAAGAGCAATCTTTTCTTCATCAAAGCCGTCGGATAGGTGATGAGAGGCTTCGCGGAAAATATCCCAAGCAGTCTTACAGATTAATAAGCCGACGAGCAGGGCAGTTACCGTATCAAGCCAAGGCATGCCCAGTTGGGAGCCGAAAATACCAGCTGAGGTACCGATACTGACCCAGGCATCGGATAGATTATCCTTAGCGGCGGCCATGACCGACTGGCTGTTGATTTTCTCAGCGAGGTGCTTATTGTATCGATAAACGAGATACATGATGATGAAAGAAAATATACCCACATAGCCTGCCAGCATATCAGGTGCCTCATTATTTCCTTCAAAGATGGAGCCAAAGCCGTTTAAGAGTACCTGGATTCCGACTACCATCATGATCAGGGAGGCAATCAGTGAAGCAATCGTTTCGCTCTTCCAATGCCCATATCCATGGTCGCTGTCAGGCGGACGCTGCGATAGTCTCAGTCCAATTAAAACAGCGATAGAGGCAATAATATCTGTCGTATTATTCAGACCATCAGCCGAAAGAGCCTCAGATCCAGTTATATATCCAATTAATAGTTTCATCCCAGAAAGGAACAAATAGGTGACAATGCTTAATATGGCACCTTTTTCGCCCATTTTTAAATTTGAATATTGTTTTGATTCCATTCATGTCACCCTTTTTTTGAAATCATGCTTATCTATTTTACTATAGAGGTCTGTTCAAGGGAAATGAAAATTCCTTTTCACGGAGCATAGTTACACAGCCTATTTCTGAAAAAATCTGGATTTAATATTGACAAATCATATGTGTATGGTAGGATTAATTCCAATAACTTCTATATAATTCAAGTACCTGTCATTAAACGGGAATACATGAAAGGGAGGCGAACCGTCTGAAACCGTCTGATTTGCAGGAGGTCATGGCTCATTTGGAGCAGATGCTGAATACAATCAAATTTGGATCAATCACCTTGGTGGTTCAGGATGGAAAGGTTATTCAAATCGAAAAGAATGAGAAGGTTCGCCTTCAATCCACAACAATCAATAAATCTAAATAAGAGCTTGCTGACTAGACAAACTAGAGGCAGTCTTTTTCTTGTTTATACAGGAGAAGACTGTCTTTTTTGCATAGTCAGAAAAGAACGCTGCACAGAAAGGGGCTTTATGCTTCATGGACAAAATCAGTAAGTGGCACGAGTTTTCGGAGTCCTTCCATATACATGATGAAACAAAAGGAGCCAAGGTAGTTCTTGAATGGTCCTTTCAACATTTTCATGAGGATAAAATCATTTATGCTTCCAGCTTTGGTGCAGAAGCGATTGTTTTAATTGACATAATCAGCCAGGTTAAGCCAGATGCATCGATTGTCTTTTTAGATACAGGGCTGCATTTTCCAGAAACCTATGAGGTTATTGACAAAATTGAAAAGAGATTTAAAGCCTTAAAGATTGAAAGAAAGCTCCCTGAACTGACGCTTGATGAGCAGAGGGAGCAGCACGGGTCGGCGCTTTGGAAAAGAGAACCGAATAAATGCTGTGAAATTCGCAAGGTTATCCCGTTAAGGAAAGCGCTGACGCCGATGGATGCGTGGATTTCTGGATTGAGGAGGGATCAATCTCCAACTAGGGCGAATACCGATTTCTTTAATGAGGACAAAAAATTTCAAAATATTAAGATTTGTCCGTTGATTCACTGGACATGGGAGGAAGTATGGACCTATATCCACGATAGGGATCTTCCATATAATCGCTTGCATGATGAAGGCTACCCAAGTATCGGCTGCTTCCCATGCACACAAGCAGTAGCAGCCGGCGGAGACAGCCGGGCAGGCCGCTGGAGCGGAATGGGAAAAACAGAATGCGGTCTGCACACGGATTGAGGAGGACGAAAGCATGCTGATCATTATTGCCGTGGCAGTAGGATTGTTCTTTGCCATGAATATCGGTGCGAGCGGAGCTGCGGCGTCTATGGGGATTTCCTACGGTTCCGGTGTCATCAAAAATCCCCTCATTGCCTTATGTTTATGTGGGATTGCAGTCTTTCTCGGTGCGTGGCTTGGCGGAGGTGAAGTCGTCAAGACATTGGGGAATGGCATCGTCCCAAAAGAAACGTTCACAATTTCGATTGCACTCATTGTACTTGCGTCAGCAGCAATGTCTCTGTTCCTGGCTAATATTCTGTCTATCCCGCTATCAACGAGTGAAGTGACAGTCGGTTCCATTGTCGGGGCGGGAATCGCCTATCAAAGTCTCTATGTTGCTCAGTTTGCATGGATCTTCATGTTTTGGATTCTGACACCGCTAGTGGCTTTTACGATTGCTGTATTGGCAGGAAAGTTCTTGAAATGGCCATTTATCAGCAAGTGGGTCCGCTCAAAGAAAGCAAAGCCTATACTAGCCGTGCTAGTGGTCATAATGGGTGTATTTGAGGCCTTTTCGGCTGGGATGAATAATGTGGCCAATGCAGTAGGACCACTTGTCGGGGCAGATATTCTAACCACGCAATCAGGAATCTTCTGGGGAGGTTTATTTGTCGCCATAGGTGCTGTCCTGCTAGGCAAGGGCGTACTTGAAACAAATGGGAAGAAAATCACGGAATTGAGGATTGAGGAAGGCTGCATTATTTCTGGAACCGGGGCAGGACTTGTTATGGCAGCTTCGATCTTCGGTATTCCTGTTCCACTCGTGCAAATTACAACGTCATCCATTATTGGCATCGGCTTTGCCAAGCAAGGAAAGGCCGTATTGAAGAAGGATATCGTTATAAAGCTGTTCGCTGTCTGGATTGTATCACCGGTGCTATCCATGGTACTTTGCTTCACCTTGATTCAATTACTGATTGAGCAAAATATGTATCCAATTGTCGTGATGGCAGGATTATTAATCTCTGTTTTTGGTGTGAAATATTTAATGAAGAAGAAGCCTGAAGAAACAGGAGAAGTATGGCTGACAAAACAGAACTAAATGAAAGAGGGATGATAAGGATGTCTTTGCCAAAACCACATGGAGGAACTCTAATCTCCGCTTATGAACCGAATTACGATGTGACCACTATTGAAAAAACACTTCAGCTGGATGCTGTCGCATACAGCGACCTGGAGCTGATTGGCATTGGGCTTTTCAGTCCTTTGACAGGCTTCTTGGGCAAGGCTGATTATGAGTCTGTTGTGGAATCAATGAGACTCTCAAACGGCACAGTTTGGTCTGTGCCTGTGACACTGCCGGTTGGAGAAAGGGAGGCACAAAGCCTTGATTCAGGTGTGCAGGTCAAGCTTCAGTATGAAGGAGAAACGGTCGGTGTCGTCACTGTGTCTGACGTGTATGAGCCGGACTTGTCTAAAGAGGCCAGGGAGGTTTACAAGACAGAGGAAGAGGCACATCCTGGCGTGAAGCGGCTCTATGAGCGCGGGAATTATTACGTGGGCGGCGAGATTATCCTCATCAAAAAATCCGATAAAGGTGTATCGGAGGATGTATGGTATGAGCCAGCAGAAACACGTGCCTTGTTTGAGGAGAAAGGCTGGAAGACGGTCGTTGGGTTCCAGACGAGAAATCCTGTCCACCGTGCCCATGAATACATCCAAAAGGCAGCGCTAGAAACAGTGGACGGCTTGTTCTTGAATCCGCTTGTCGGCGAAACAAAGGCAGATGATATTCCGGCGGATGTTCGCTTGAAAAGCTACCGCGTGCTTTTGGACCATTATTATCCGAAAGAGCGAGTGCAGCTCGGTGTATATCCGGCCGCGATGAGATATGCCGGGCCGCGTGAGGCAATTTTCCATGCGATTGCCCGCAAGAACTTTGGATGCACCCATTTCATTGTTGGGCGCGACCATGCCGGGGTCGGCGATTATTATGGGACCTATGATGCCCAATATATCTTCAGCGAGTTTACGGAGGAAGAGCTTGGAATTAAGCCCCTCTTCTTCGAGCATAGCTTTTATTGCCAGAAATGCGAAGGGATGGCCTCTGATAAAACGTGCCCGCACCAAAGGGAAGACCGGGTAATTCTTTCAGGAACGAAAGTGAGGGAGCTTTTGCGAAAAGGAGAGTTACCGCCGTCAACCTTCAGCCGTAAGGAAGTGGTTGAGGTCCTAATTGAAGGATTGAAAGAAAAAGAACAGGTGTGAGGAGGAGTAGGTAATGGAGAACGCTACGAATATCACTTGGCATGAAGCTGCTATAACAAAGGGTGAGCGGCGTGCGCAAAATGGGCATGGGAGCTGTGTTCTTTGGTTCACAGGTTTGTCAGGCTCAGGAAAATCAACAATTGCCAATGCATTTTCGAGCTATTTATATGAGCAGGGGATAAGCGAATACGTGCTTGATGGCGATAATATCCGCCATGGGCTGAATAAGGATCTGGGGTTCTCGGATGAGGACCGTACAGAAAATATCCGCCGCATTGGAGAGGTTGCGAAGCTATTTGTTGATAGCGGAACGATTGTGACAACAGCCTTCATCTCTCCGTTTCGTTCAGACCGTGATCAAGTCCGTGCTCTTTTCGAGGAAGGGGAGTTTATTGAAGTATTCGTGAACTGTCCGCTGGATGAATGTGAACGACGTGATCCTAAGCAGTTATACCAGAAGGCGCGCAGAGGAGAAATAAAGGATTTCACTGGGATAGACTCCCCTTATGAAGCACCGAACGCACCGGAAATAACGATTGTATCTCATAAAGTGACAATAGAAGAAGCAGTGAAGGAAATCGCTGATTACTTAGTTTCAAAGAATATTATTTAAGGGGGCTGTCTCATGGCTTACGATAAGTTTTGGGCAACGAATGAGAAACTGAATAAAACGGAAGTGGCGAAGCTTGATAAGGATGGCCTTCGCATCTTGGATGATATTCCTGCCTATGCCGAAAACGGCTTTGCCTCCATTCCAAAAGACCAATGGGATCTGTTTAAATGGGCAGGGCTATACTTGCAGCGCCCGAAGGAAGACGGCTATTTCATGATGCGCGTGAACGTGCCATCCGGGATTCTGTCAAAAGAGCAGGTAGAGGCGCTCGCCGGCATTGCCAGAGACTACGGGCGAGGTGTATTCGACATCACGACACGTCAGGCTGTTCAATTCCACTGGCTTGAGATTGGGCAGATTCCTGACATTTTCAATCGTCTTGAAGCAGTTGGCCTTTCAAGTGTCGGCGCCTGCGGGGATATTACGAGGAATATCGTCGGCAACCCAATTGCAGGCATTGATCCGAATGAGCTCTTTGATACATCGGGGATTGTAAAGGAGGTCTTCGATTTCTTCCAAAATAATGAGGATTTCTCGAATTTGCCTCGGAAATATAAAATGTCTATCAGCACAAATTTGCATAATGCATCAAATGCCGAGATCAATTGCATTTCCTTCACGCCTGCCGTTAAGGTCCTAGATGGAAAGGAAAAACAAGGATTCCATTTGAAGATAGGAGGCGGCTTATCTGCTCGTCCATTTCTCGCGCAAACGCTTGATGTCTTCATTGAGCCTGAACGTACATTAGAAGTAGCGATAGCTGTGACGACTATCTTCCGGGATTACGGCTATCGGGAAAAACGTCATTTAGCCCGTCTGAAATTCTTGATGGCTGATTGGGGACCAGAGAAATTTCTTGCAAAGCTACAAGAATATACTGGTCCGCTGCCAACAAGGGGAGAGGAGCCTGTTGGAGAATGGAATGCCGGATACTTTTATGGCGTACATGACCAAAAGCAGGCAGGATTAAAATTCTTAGGCTTTAACGTACCAGTCGGGCGCCTTGATGCGGATGAAGTATTTGAGCTTGCTAGAATTTCAGATAAATATGGCAATGGAGAAATCAGGACATGTAATTCTCAGAACTTAATCATACCGAACGTACAGGCAGAAAATGTGGATGCTTTATTGGCAGAGCCCATCTTTAAGAGAATCACGATTAAACCGAATTCATTTATCGGCCATGCGGTTTCCTGCACAGGTATTGAATATTGCAATCTCGCATTAGTAGAGACGAAAGAGCGGATGCGTTCTATCGCTTTGGAGCTTGATGAGCAAATCCAATTGGATGTGCCTGTGCGCATGCATATGGTTGGCTGCCCGAACTCTTGCGGTCAGCGCCAGATTGCTGATATCGGGCTGCAAGGGATGAAGGTGAGAAATGCCAATAAAGAGATGGTTGAGGCCTATGAGATCTATGTAGGCGGGACACTGAATGCCGGCGGGGAGTTCAATGAGAAGCTGAAAGGGAAAATTCCGGCAGAGGACTTATCAGGGGTTCTCTTGAAGCTATTAACCTATTTCAAGGAAGAGAAGCATACGGGTGAATCCTTCTATGACTTTAAACACCGTGTTGGATTAACGGCTATTCAAGAGGCACTTGATTCTATCTTAGGACTTGGATCACATGGCGTTTCTGTATAGATTTGAAGTTTGCTTAGAGGAGAAGGATGTCATAGCTGTCATTACGGCAGCTAATGATGAGGAGGCTTTTCAGCACTTGGATGTCGAACTTGAGAAATTCTATTTACAGCTGCCGAAGATTGTAGACGTGACATTAAGAGAAAAAAAGCGGATTGGCAAAAATGCCGGTTTCATACTTGATGATGATGAGAGAGGGTGGTAAGGATGGCTGGTAAAGTATACTTAGTCGGAGCGGGACCGGGTGACCCGGATTTAATTACGGTGAAAGGGCTGCGCTGTCTGGAGCAAGCGGATGTCATTCTTTACGACCGTCTTGTGAACACTGAGCTTCTTGACTATGCAAGGAAGGATGCCCAGCTTGTGTACTGCGGGAAATTGCCGCATTACCACACAATGAAGCAGGAGACTATTAATCATTTCTTGGTGAAGTATGCAAAGCGGGGATTGACTGTAGTTAGGCTGAAGGGGGGAGACCCCTTCGTATTCGGCCGCGGCGGCGAGGAGGCAGAGGAGTGCGTGAAGCATGATGTGCCGTTTGAGATTGTTCCCGGTATAACGTCTGGTATTGCAGCCTCTGCTTATGCGGGCATTCCTGTGACCCACCGAACACTTAGCAAGAGCTTTGCCTTTGTAACCGGCCATCAGGCTGGTGACGCGGCGGCAGAGCATCAATGGGGTCATCTGGCCAATGCTGTAGATACGATTTGTGTATACATGGGTGTCTCCCATTTACCAACCATTCTTCGCAATTTGATTCAAGCGGGTAAACCGGCTGATACGCCCATTGCGCTTGTGCACTGGGGAACCTGTTCAGAGCAGCGTACAGTCACTGGTACATTGGCAACAATTGAGGATGAAATCAAGCGGGCTAATATTGCCAATCCAAGCATGATTGTTATTGGAGAAGTCGTCCGGCTTCATCATCGCTTGAACTGGTTTAAGGAAGAAATTGAACCGCATTTGCCGGTAGTCCACGGTTAAAGGGGATAGGAGGGACAGTGTGAGAGCAATATTATATGTCGGCCATGGTACAAGATCGAAAAAAGGAGCCGATGAAGCGAAGCAATTTCTAGAACAGGTTATCAACGAGGTACAGTGTGAGATACAGGAGGTCAGCTTTCTTGAACTGACGGAGCCATTCATTGCAGAAGGGTTCAATCGATGTGTAGAAAGAGGGGCGACGTCAATCTGCGTTGTCCCTGTTTTTCTCCTTTTCGCGGGCCATATCAAGAAGGATATTCCAGAGGCATTGGAGCCGCTATTGCAAAGGTTCCCGGATATTCCTGTGGAGATGGCTGACCCATTTGGAGTGCGAGAAGATCTTTTAGATGCAATGGTTGAACTTATTAAGGATGCGGCACCTGATGCAGGCAGAGAGGATTCTGTTCTTATTGTCGGCAGAGGAAGCAGTGATCCGGCCATTGTAAGGGATTTTTCAAATATTGTCACAGGAGTGAAGGAAAGGATAGCGTTTGAACGGGTGGAATCCTGCTATTTGGCGGCAGCGTCCCCAACCTTTCAGGAGGGAATCGAGATTATTTGCAAATCAGTTTCAGGCAGGGTTATTGTCGTGCCATATTTGTTGTTTGAAGGGCTTTTATTGGCAGAGGTGCGCCGAGAGGTACGGAAAAGAGCGGGTAATGGGGAAGACATCCTTTTAACAAGTCCTCTAGGAAAGCATCAGTCGGTAATTGATATCATCAAGAATAGAACTGGAGCTGCAGGAGGAATATTATGCAGCCATTAATCATTGATTTGGCAGGGAAGAAGGTAGTCATAGCAGGAGGGGGAAGGATAGCGGCACGGAAAGCAAAGGTACTCTCCGAAGAACAGGCACTGATTACCTTCATCGCTCCGGAGATTTCAGAGGAGGTCCGTGCACATGCCAAAGAGCGGAAGTATGAAGTGATTGAACGTGCAGCTCTTCCAAGTGATTTCAGCGGAGCGATGCTCGTTATTCTTGCAACGAACAGCAGAGAAGTTAATGGATCTCTAGCAAGAATATTGCCAGCTAATCAACTGGTGTGCGTGGTCGATGAGTCAGGAGAAGGCAATGTGACCTTTCCAGCAACGGTCCGCCGCGGGCATTTGCAGATTGCGGTCACATCCAATGGGGCCAGCCCTAAATTAACACGCAAGCTGAAAAAGGAGCTGGAGCAGCAATTTGATGATTCATGGATTAGTTATACAGCTTGGCTGTATGAAATGAGAGAGAAGATTAAGCAGCTTGATTATCCAGATGCCCAAAAGCAAGAGATTCTCTGGAGAATTTTAGAGGATGAATATAGGGAGCTGAAGAATCGGAGCGATATTTTGGTGGATAGAGTTTAAGTGGTATATCACATGGATATATCACTTTTTTTATGACTTATTCGTCATTTAAATTAGATTATCAAGTCAAATAGAGGTAGGACTTCACCTAATGCTGCAGGATAGGTGGAACAGCTTTTATGGCATGGAAAAAGAAATTTAGAGAATACTAATGATTGGTGCGTTATTTTTTGTCTGGAGGGAGATTGATGTGAGATGGCTGTATATAAAAGTTTCTATTATTTTTATCCTTTTATGTCCCTTGAACATGGTCCATGCCTATGGAGAATCAGCCGATAGTCAAGCGGATGAATTAGTATTAGCCTTGACAAGGGAGCCAAGACTTGGCTTTGACCCAATAGCTGGTCTTGAAGCGGGAGGGACCGGTTTTATACATAGCACACTTTTATCCCTAAACGGCAAAATGGAAATCTCTTATGATCTGGCGGAGGAATACCAGATGAGTGAGGATAAGTTAATATGGGAGTTTAAGCTTCGGGATGATGCCTATTTTACCGATGGGCAGAAAGTTACGGCCTATGATGTAGCCTTCACGTATCAGCTAGCTAAGGACAGGGGAGAGATTAAAGGTCTGGAAGGGTTTGAGCAAACGCAGGTAATTGATGATTACACAGTGCAATTTCTGTTTAAAAAGCCTATGTCCTCCTTTGTTTATACAGCTGCCTCTATTGGCATTGTTTCAAGCGAAAGCTATGGAGATGAATCTAATAGTGAGCCAATTGGATCGGGACCTTATCAGCTTATAAAGTGGGAGAAGGGAAAAGCGGCAGTATTTGTCCGCAATGATAACTATTATGGTCATACACCCTTTTTTCGGCGAATTCAGGTGCTCTTTGTACGAGAGGATGAGGCTTATGCCATGGCTAAGGATGGCAGGGCTGATTTAGTGCAATCGACTGGGGCGTATGCGGAAGACAAGATTAACGGGATGGAAACGCTCCTAGTGGAAGGAGCAGATAATCGAGGGATTTCGCTCGTAACGGTGCCAGAGGGAGCTTCCTTGAATGGCGCAGCTGCCGGCAATAATGTTACGGTGGACCCGTCCATACGAAAAGCCATACAGGCTGGAGTAGACCGGGAGAGAATGGTAGAAAAGGTGCTGAATGGCTTTGGTCGTGAAACATGGAGTGCAGCACTTGGTCTTCCGTGGGGTCAGCCGGCAGAGGGGGAACGAAACAAGAATAAGGCTGATGAGATCTTGAGGATAGGGGGCTGGGTCGATTCAGATGATGACGGGCTAATCGAGAAAAAGGGAAGAAAGGCAAACTTCACGCTATCCTATCCTTTTGATGATCCCATATACAAAGCGATGGCGCTCGAATTAAAGGAGCAATTAGCCGAAATGGGAATTATGATTTCTATAAAAGAATGCACGTGGCCGGAAATGAAGCAATATAGGCAGACAGGCGCTTCCTTGTTAAAATCTGAAGCATACAATCCATTTGATCTTTATTATTTATATCACTCGAATAATCGCGGGATTGGATATGGGAACCCGAGTCTTTATGCATCGGAGAGAGTAGATTCAGCAATTGAAACAGCCTTTTGGAGTGGAGATTTTGCTGATTGGCAAAAGGCAGAGGAGTTGGCGCTAGAGGATGTACCGGTTGTCTGGCTTGTCAATATTCCTCAAGTGTATTTTGTAAAAAAGGGATTGCGATTAGGAAAAAATTATGCGCCTTCTGTCTCTCCTCTTTCCATACTGAATGGAGCGGAGGATTGGTGTCTGGAATAGAGAATAAATGGATGAAATGAAAGGAAAGCCGCTTTGATTGACGAATCAAAGCGGCTTCTTTTCTATCGTTCAGCATGCGGGGACAATGACTTATTATTTGTCTTTGATTGAATGGGAGCTGATTCATCCGCCCTCTTTGGCTTCTTGATAAAGAAGGCGAGCACGAGTGCTAGGATGGCGATGAAGAAGGCAACAAAGAAAGCATCATTAATGCCGTTCAATGTGGCTTGTATGCCAATTTCTGCTTTCATATTGGCCAGGGTCTGTGCATCCGGTTGTTCGGTAAGATTTTGCATGGCTTTTGCGGTCAATTCCTCGGAATGCTGCTTTGCTCTAGAGGACATGACGGATACAAGAAGAGCGGAGCCAATAGCAGCCGATACTTGATTCAGCGTGTTGTTAATGGCTGTCCCATGTGGGTTCAGCCTTGCAGGCAGTGAATTCATTCCGTTTGTGACAACAGGCATCATAACCATCGACATACCGAGCATGCGAACAGAATACAAGACAATTAACGAAGAATACTCAGTATCAATCGACAGATTATAGAAGAAGTAGGTGGTAGCTACCGTAATCGATAAACCGATGATGGCTAACAGCCGGCCGCCGAATTTATCGAACAGCTTGCCGGTGATTGGCGACATAATTCCCATGATAATGGCTCCCGGCAGCATCAATAGGCCCGAATGAAACGGAGATATGCCTCGCAGGGTCTGCAGGTATATAGGCATGAGAATCATGGCTGAAAACATCGCCATATTGATGACAATCGCAATGGCCGATGACAAAGCAAACATCGGATATTTGTATACACGGAAATCAAGCATAGGTTTATCAATCAAAGCTTGACGTACGACAAGGATAATCAGTCCGATGACACCCGCAATGATTGTGCCGTAAACCATAGGTGAATCCCATCCTTTATCACCTGCTGAGCTAAATCCGTACAATAATCCTCCAAAACCAATGGAGGAGAGCAGGACAGATAACTGGTCCAAATGGGTTTCCATTGATTTCTTTTTATCTTTCAGCTTAAAGAAAGCGAGCAGGATGACAAGGAGGGCAATTGGGATAATCATATAAAACAAATACCGCCATTCATAATGCTCAATAATCCAGCCTGATAGGGTTGGTCCAATGGCTGGGGCGAATATCATGACAAGTCCCATCACTCCCATGGCGCTGCCGCGTTTTTCGATTGGGAAGCTTGAAAGCAGCACATTCATCAAAAGAGGCATCATGATTGCAGACCCGGAAGCTTGAATCATTCTTCCGGTGAGCAAAACGGCAAAAGTTGGTGATAGCGCGCTTGTAATGGTGCCGATAGTAAAGAGAAGCATGGCTGCCAGGAATAATTGACGGACAGAAAATTTTTGGATCAAGTAAGCTGTCGTTGGAATGAGTACACCGTTAACAAGCATATATCCGGTTGCCAGCCATTGAATAGTCGTTGCCTTTACGTCAAAATCAGCCATCATCGACGGTAGTGCGACATTCAATAATGTTGAGTTCAAAATGGAGACGAAGGCACCGGCTAAAATGATTCCAATAATTAAGAAATTCGGGCGGACGTTCTCTGCGGAGGATGCGTTCATATATCTAACTCCTTTTCATTTTGACTATGTGTTCATTTTTTATACTCGTATTCCATGAACCACATAATACTACCTTTTACAGGAAATGGCAATGAAAAAACACAGAATATATTCATTTGTTATCTTGGATGGAATGGTCTAATATACTCACTAAGAAGAAATTTATTAAAAGAATGGGTTGAGGCTTGATTTGAATGAACGAAAAAGACAGGTAATCACTCACGCAAAGCGATTATTTCTAGAAAAGGGCTATCGGAATACATCCATTCAAGACATTTTGGAGGACAGCAATATATCACGCGGTACCTTTTATAATTATTTCCCGAGCAAGGTGGATCTCTTTAAGGCGGTGTATGATTCCTTTCTTGAGGAGCATCATGCACGCCGGGACGAATTGCTTTTTGGCCATGACCTCGGCGATATGGAGATATTCATCGGGCAATTGAAGCTACATATCACATCCTCCTTTCACAACCGCTTCTTCCTCTTGATTGATGATGTCATGAGCTCAAATGAACAAGATGTGAAGGACTTTATTAAACAAACGAGATGGCTGTATATCAATTGGCTGCGTAATCGTCTGGCAGATGTCTTCGGGGACGACAAAAAACCGTATTTGCTAGACAGTGCCATTATCCTTGGTTCACTGCTTCAGCATTATATGTGGTTCTATGTTACGGCAAAGGGAGAAGAACGGATTGATGAGGTTATTCGATATTGTGTAAGAGCTGTGGAAGTCATCCTCGAGGATGTCAGTGAGAAAGACCGTCAAATGCTTGAGCCTGAAGTGCTGGATTCCTTTATCCCAGCCGGGCCTAAAGGAAGCAGAGACCTTCGCTATGAGTTCCTCCAGAAGATGAATCAGCTAAAGCGGACAATCGGCCATGATTTAAAAGAGCATGAGCGGAGCGGCTATGTCCAAATGCTCGATTTCATTCAGGATGAGATGATGCACCAGCGTCATCCCCGGCCTGTATTGGTTAAAACCATCCTTGATTCCTTAAGCAGAGAGAGGTATTTTCAGCGCTTGGATGTGTTTGATCGTTTTAAAGAACTAGTGGGTATATGGCTGGAAAACGTAACGGAGTAAGGGCCTGTCTATGTACAGCCCTTTTTTTGATGCGTGATGAGTTGGAGAGCCATCGACGTTATCTGATAAAATGGATATATAGTAGATAAGGGAGTGAGGATGATGAAGGAGATGCAGTCGCTTTCAATGGAGAAACTGCTCGAGGAAATTCGCTATGACCAGGGAAGATATCCGAGGGAAGCGTTAGATGAATTAATCAAGCGCCGGGAAGAATCCATTCCAGAGCTGTTAAAAATCGTTGAATTGGTCTCGGTTTCACCAGGCTTATTTACAGATACGCCTAGTCGCTTTGATCATATCTATGCTGTGTTGCTGTTAAGCCAGTTTCAAGCTGCGGATGCCTTTGCCCCATACTTACGTACATTGCAATTACCAGATGATACCGCCTTTGCTTTATATGGGGATTTGCTGACAAACTGCGGCGGACGAATCCTTGCCAATCTATACAGCGGTTTAGCTGTCATGGAGAGTGATTTAGTATCCTTCCCTGAACTTGATGCCATCTTCCATTTAATTGACGATACTTCATTGGATGAACTTATTCGAGGTGTCGGCTTCCAAGCCATTACGGCATTAGTGAGACAGAAAAAGATATCGAGAGAATTGATTCAATACTATTACCATGATCTTCTGCAGGGAGATTTGGATGATGAATCCTGCATTCTCTATACCCTGCTGATTGACTCCTGTATGGAGCTTGATTTCAGGGAGCTGAGTGATGACATCATGAGTGTTTTTGAAGAGAAAAGGGCAGATGGCTCCATGATTGCTCCGGATGATGTGGAGGCCCATTTTAATGACGGAACAATGCTTGATAAGGAAGATCAATACAAGCCGATTACCAATGTTCATGAGGAGCTGGATGGATGGTATGAATGGGGGCGTTGATTCTAAGCAGACGAAACCCGCTCCAAGCTAGACTGGAGCGGGCTTGTTTGCCAAATTGGCTGTTACATTTCGAGCTCAACCGCCTGCTCGAGTGCTTCTTTAGGAACGGTGATTGAGTCGATTGTATTGTAGTCTGAATAAGTGGTGTCAATAGCCTGTTTAAGGGTGACCTTTTGTCCTTCTGCCTTCATGTTGATATTCATAACGATATTCATTTGGCTTGGGAGATAGGTCTCTTTATCGACAAATATTTCATATTCAATTCCGTTAATCTCTAAGTCTTGTACATCTGGCATTTCAACTGCTCCAGAGGAAAGCTCCTTTTGGACAAGTGAATTGAACTTCTCATCATCAGCATCAAGTGTGAGGATGAATTCCTTATCATTTTGCTTAAAAGTAAAATCATTAATATAGGATTGAAGCTCACTTAATGTTTGGGTTTGATCCAATCCGGATTGTGCCTCCATCTGGGCCATTAATTGTTCGTGGCCTTCGCTGTATTTCATCCAAACCTTTTGGGCGGGATCGTACATGTAGAAGCCCTCTTCTGTGATGTACTGCTCGGTCGAAATCGATTCGCCGTCAATGGTCATCTCTATCTTTTGCTCTAGACCGATAGGCTTTTGGACGAATTTGGAGTGAATGGTGGAGTGTGTTGGAACCGGCTCATTATCACCCTCGATGATCTCCTGCTCCATTTCCATATCCATGACAAAGCTGTTGATATCCTCGGAAGCTTCCATCATTTTATCGTACACTTCCTTAATCGTAAGCTCTGATTCGTTGCTGCCGTTTTTGTTCGTTTGTTTGCTCTCACTCTCGTTAACAGGCTCTGCTGTTTCACTGCATGCGACGAGCAGGACCATGGAGAGTATGGAAACAGACAAGGCGGACAAGACACGTTTCATCAAATTGCTTCCTCCCTTTGTTGTTTGAGGAGGCTGCCCAGCCCCCTATCTGCAAGCTTTCTTAATGAAGCACCGCAAAAACACAGCCAATTAATCACTATGTCATTTGAAACTCCATTATGTAAGGACAGCAGATTTATTTTATGTAAGAAGCATACCACAAACATTTTAAAGATTGTAAAAATATGAGAAAATTGAGAGAACTTTTTGGAAAAGGAGTCGATTGAGATGCTTCGTAAGCCAAAGAAATTACAGGCAGGCGATCGTATTGTGACAGTGAGTCTCTCATCTGGAATGGCCGGTGAATCAGAGTATCTTGCCCGCTATCAGCGTGGAATCAACAGGGTGGAAAAGCTATTTGGTCTTAACGTATCAGAGCTGCCTCATACTTTAAAGGGGGAGGTATATGTCTATCAGCATCCTGAGGAACGGGCAAGAGATCTGACTCATGCATTCCGTGATGAGTCTGTGAAGGGAATCTTCTCATGTATTGGCGGAGAAGACAGCATTCGAATGATTCCCTATGTGGATTATGAAGCAATCCGCCAAAATCCAAAAATCTTTCTTGGTTACTCGGATTCGACTATTACTCATTTAATCTGTTATAAAGCTGGGGTCATGAGCTATTACGGTCCGTCTATTCTAGCGGAATTCGCAGAAAACGGCGCTCTTTTTCCGTACACGGAGAAGTGGGTGAGAAAGGTGCTCTTCTCAGATGAGTCAATTGGAGAAGTCGAGCCTCCGGCAGAATGGACGAGCGAATTCATTCCTTGGGAAGGGAGTGAAGAGCGGCCGAGAAGAATGCAGCCAAGCGGGGATTATGAAGTACTGCAAGGCGCGGGGATTAGGAATGGCCGTTTGCTAGGCGGCTGTATGGAAGTGCTTGAAATGGCGAAGGGAACGGAAGTATGGCCAGACAAGGCAGAGTGGGATGGGAAACTCATCTTTTTTGAGACGTCAGAAGAGAAAACGGTCCCTGGTATGCTGCGAAGATGGCTTCGGAATTACGGCGTGCAGGGCATCCTGGAAAATGCAGCAGGGCTGCTGTTTGCCAAGCCGTATGATGAACAATATTATGAAGAATATAAGGAAGTAATTCTTGAGGTCGTCCGCGATGAGCTAGGATTAAGCGACCTTCCAATATTTTATAATATGAGCTTTGGACATACTGCTCCGATGGCTGTCATGCCTTATGGAGCAATGGCAGAAATTGATTGTGAACAAAAATCGTTTCGCATAGTAGAATCAGGCGTAAGCTAATAAATAATGATTACCGATGATGGAGATTAGTTTTAGATGATTGTTGTGATAGATAATTATGATTCGTTTACGTATAACTTAGTAGAATACTTAAGGCAGCTTGGCAAAGAAATGACGATTCTCAAAAATGATGAATGTACAATCCGGGATATTGAGAGACTCAAACCAAGCGGAATCTTACTCTCGCCAGGACCCGGCAATCCAGATCAGGCTGGCATCTGTCTTGATGTACTTGAGGCATTTTGCGGAAAGGTGCCGATTCTTGGTGTTTGTCTCGGACATCAGCTCATTGGCCAATTCTTTGGCGGTGAAGTGGTAAAGGCAAAAAGACCGATGCATGGAAAGGTTTCACAGATTAGCCATGATGGGAAGTCTGTCTTCCGCGGATTGCCCAACCGAGTTTCTGTGGCGAGGTATCATTCATTGATTGTCAGCCATCATACGCTGCCAGATTGTCTTGAGGTAACGGCCTTAAGTCCTGAAGGGGAAATAATGGGGCTTCGTCATAAAGCATACCAGGTTGAAGGTGTGCAGTTCCATCCAGAGGCCATTCTGACGGAGTATGGCTTAGATATGATCAATCAATTTTTCGAGGAGAACAAACCATGCTGATATTCGATTTCGCGGGGACTGACAACATAATAAAGAGACAGGTGTTTGATCAGCCGGTTGAGGTCCTTTCAACGGACTTGCTCGAGGAGGTTCCAGTGATTTTGGAGAAGGTGCAGGATGCCGTTGACAACGGGTATTATGCAGCAGGGTATGTATCGTATGAAGCTGCGCCTGCTTTTGATGCAGCTCTTGCTTCAGTGCCGTCTGAGATGCCGCTCATTTGGTTCGGGCTCTATAAGCAAGCAGGCGAAGCAGTGCCAGCAGCTGATGGAGAATATACGGTATCGGAATGGACTCCTTCTATTAAGCAGGAAAAATATGCAGAGGCGATTTCTGCGATAAAAGGCCGAATCGAAAATGGTGATACGTATCAGGTGAATTATACGATACGGTTGAATGCCTCCTTCAAGGGAGATTCGCTCAAATTTTATCATGATTTAGCTGCTGCCCAGTCGGCACGTTATTCTGCTTATTTGGAGACGGATGACTATACCGTGATATCGGCGTCGCCTGAGTTATTCTTTCAGATGAAGCACCGCCATATTACAGCTCGCCCAATGAAGGGAACGGTCAAGCGCGGAACGACATGGGAGGATGACAAAGGAAAAGCAGAGTGGCTTGCAGCCTCTGAAAAGAATCAGGCAGAGAATGTGATGATTGTGGATTTATTACGAAATGATTTAAGCAAGATTGCGAAGAAAGGCACCGTGAAGGTTCCACAATTATTTGATATCGAGAAATACCCGACTGTCTATCAAATGACATCAACTGTAACAGCCGAGGTCGAGGATTCCGCGGGGCTTTCTGATATTTTTCAGGCCTTATTCCCATGCGGCTCCATTACTGGTGCTCCAAAGGTGAAGACGATGGAAATTATCTCTGAGCTTGAGGAAAAGCCACGTGAGGTCTATTGTGGTGCCATCGGCTATTTATCACCAAGCGGAGAGACTGTCTTCAATGTCCCGATTCGTACAGTCGTTGTCCATAACCCTACCGGCCGGGCAGAATATGGTGTTGGCGGGGGAATAACCTGGGATTCCGAGGCAGGAGATGAATATGAGGAAACGGTCGCGAAGGCTGCCGTTTTGTGGAAGAAGGCTGTCCAATTCGATCTCCTTGAATCCATTGCTCTTGAGAATGGCTGCTTTTATTTGCTTGATGAGCATATGAATCGCATACAAAAATCTGCTGATTACTTTGGCTTTCCATTCTCCGTGGAGGCAGCTCGCCAATCCTTAGCTGAGGCAGCTGAGGCTCATCGGGAGGGGCTTTATAAGGTACGCTTGCTATCTAGTCGGAGCGGTCTTTTTAAATGGGATGCGGTTCCAATCGAACCGGTGAAAGGAAGGCAGAAGGCAGTCTTAGCTAAGGAGCCAGTATTAAGCGGGAATCCTTTCCTTTATCATAAGACAACGAATCGGACCGTATATGAAGAACGGAAAGATGTGAGTTCCACTGCCTTTGATGTACTTCTATGGAATGAAAAAGGGGAATTGACCGAGTTTACAAATGGAAATATGGTTGTTGAAATGGATGGCTGTTTGTACACGCCGCCTGTTAGCTGCGGTCTGCTTGGCGGGACCTTCCGCGAACGGCTGTTAACGGAAGGAGCAATCGAGGAGAAAGTCCTCCGTATCGAAGATTTACAGGTATGCTCGAAGGTATGGCTAATCAATAGTGTGCGTAAATGGATTGAGGTGGAATTTACACCTGAGAATGATTGAAGCGTGAAACAGGCTGGAGTAAACAATATGATGTTGCTCCGCCTGTTTTTTTGCTTATATTACATATAAATCAGTTAGAAAGAATGAAGGGGATTACCGGATAAATGTGGTAAGATTTAACGAAAGAGGATTTGGTTCGAACAATCAAAGAATGAAACAAGGAAGGTGGACAAAATGAAGTTATCCTTAACAGATTCTGAGAAACAAAAGCTGCGCACTTCTCGGATCAAGGTGGCAGAGATTGCTCATACGACACCGCAGGCGTTAAGTGAGATACTCGGCTGCGAGCAAGCAAGAGCAGAAAGACTTATCGCGCTTGCTCAGTTTCAGCAAATTCCATCGATTGGGCCCCGTGCTGCCCAAATGATGGTTCAGCATCTAGGTTTTTATTCTTTAGAGGAAGTAAAGGATGAGGAACCGGCTCAATTGCTTGATTTATTCGAAAGCAGAATCGGCCACCGAGTGGACCCTTGTGTAGAAGACCAAATCAGGTGTATTGTCCACCACGCGAATGAACCTGCCAGCCGGCGTGAATGGCCGGATTTCACAAAGGAACGGAAAACATACCGTGATTCACGCGGGTATCCAAAAGATAGGCCAAAAGCGCGAGAATGAGAACAGAGGAGGGATAGGCGTGAAACGGTGGATGATGTTAAGCTGTCTGGTTCTGCTTGTTTTTGCAGGCTGCTCAGATACCGAGACAAACCCTGCTGATGGGAATCAGTCCTTTGATGAATCAGCCCTGCCGTATGGAATAGAGATGGTTGCCGAAGAGCTGAATGTACCTTGGGAAGTAGTGTTTGCCGGAGAGGGGAATCTTTTCTTTACGGAGAGGCCGGGTAATCTGCGGATGATTCGGGATGGAGAACTGGTTGAAGAGCCTTTGCTATCTTTCCCAGCCCCTTTTATCAGTGAGGGAGAGGGAGGATTACTCGGACTGGCCCTCGATCCGGATTTCGCCGCTAATCAATACTTATATATTTATCATAGCTATGAGAAGGATGGCCACATCTTGAATCGGGTATTGAGAGTAATCGTTCATAAGGATGAGGCGGAGATAGATAAGGTTATCCTTGATGGGATTGTCGGTGACACAAACCATAATGGCGGAAGACTGAAGATTGGGCCGGATGGGCTGCTCTATATCACGGCAGGGGATCGGTATGAGCCAGAGTTAGCCCAGGAGGAGACAAGCCTGGGCGGCAAGATCCTTCGCATACATCTGGACGGAAGCATTCCCGAGGATAATCCATTTGAGGATTCACCGGTTTACAGCTATGGCCACCGAAACCCGCAAGGTCTGGCCTGGCATCCAGAGACTGGCCAGCTATACAGCTCTGAGCATGGACAGACAGCCCATGACGAGATTAATCTTATTCATAAAGGCAAAAATTACGGTTGGCCTGTTATTGAAGGGGATGAAACGAAAGAGGGTATGATTTCTCCGCTTCTTCATAGCGGTGAAGAAACCTGGGCCCCTTCAGGGATGGCTTTCATCACAGAGGGAGAATGGAAGAATCAGCTCCTTGTGGCCAATTTACGGGGAAATCAAATCTTGAAGGTGGAATTAAGTGAAGATGGCAGCAAGGTCGTAAAGACAGATACCTTGTTTAATGGGCAATACGGCCGTATTCGAAATGTAGCGGAAGCACCAGATGGTTCAATCTATTTTCTCACGAATAATCATGACGGGCGCGGTGTACCGCAGGACGGCGATGACAAAATTATCCGTTTGATCTCAAAATAGAAAAAGACTAGCAGGGGAGCGGGAGAGAGGCTCCCTTTTCTAATGCGTGAAATTGTTTCATTAATCTAAATTATATTAAAATAATATTAAGAGATTAAGGGAGGTGGGGAAGATGCATCGATATGTTCGGGTTTTGTTAGGCTGTATCCTGGCTTTTGTTTCTGTTGGGGCATTGGCAGGAGGAATAGGATTAATGGTGAATGGATTAGATATGCCTGAGGAATATTTGGAGCGTATTCCATTCGTGAGCAGTTGGTTTATTCCTGGGCTGCTATTATTTATCTTCAATGGCATAGGCAGCGGATGGGCAGCTTATTGGTGTTTTACTCATAGGGGAAAACAGGCAGCCGCAGCCGGACTCTTGTTTGGGATAGTGCTGACCGTGTGGATTATAGTTCAAGTTATTCTCATTGGTTTTGTCAGTCCATTGCAGCCTATCTATGGTGTCATTGGTCTAATTGAGATTTTCTTAGCCTCAAGTCTCTATAAATGAGTAAGGAACTAAAACCGATGCCATTGATTTTATGATATATATTCATCTGTTCAATTATTGGCAACGCCATACAGAAGATTTTGCTTCCGGAAATGGACCCGTTCTTTAAAGATTTATTAATGACCTATTAGAGAAATCGCACACTATTTAGGAGTGGCTTGTCATAATTATTGTTAGCGGCAGATGAAAAGGAGGGATGACGTATGAAGGTAATTGAAATAGAAAATCTGACAAAGAAATACGGAAGGAATACTGCCATTGAGAATGTGAGCTTTCAGGTCGAGGATGGAGAGATTTTCGGGTTTATCGGTCCAAACGGAGCTGGTAAAAGCACGACGATTCGCACCCTGCTCTCTATCATTTACCCGACAAGCGGGAAAGCAAAAATATTTGGGAAGGATTCTATCCGACATGCAGCAGAAATCAAGCAGGATATCGGCTATTTGCCTTCTGAAGTGTTTTATTACGAGAAGATGAAAGTAAAGGATTTATTGGCCTATTCGGCGAGCTTTTACCGGAAGGATTGCCGCAAGAGAATCAAGGAGCTTGCGGAGATTATGCAGCTAGACTTATCAAAGAGAATCGGTGACCTTTCCTTTGGGAACAGAAAGAAGGCAGGGATTATTCAAGCTCTACTGCATGAACCGAAGCTCATCATTTTGGATGAACCGACTGGCGGTTTGGATCCCTTAATGCAGCAAACGTTTTTTCAATTGCTCAAAGAAGAGAATCGGAAAGGGGCGACCATTCTATTATCGTCTCATATATTAAGCGAGGTGGAGCGGCTTTGCAGCCGAGTGGCAATCATTAAAGAAGGCAAGATTGCAGCCGTTGAGCAAATTAAGGAGCTCCAGGAGAAAAAGCATAAGATTATCCGGATTGAATTTAATCAGCCTATTGACGAAAACATGCTGATGATTGCGGGTGTCAATCAATTAACAATAGACGGGAAAACGGCAAACTTCTTGTATAAGGGGGATATCAATTCGTTGATCAAAGTCCTATCAGCATGCGATTTACGCAATATATGGATTGATGAGCCAGATCTTGAGGAAATCTTTCTTCACTATTACCAAAAGGGGAGTGAGAAATCATGAACCTATTTCGGCATGAGCTGTACATGATGAGAAATGGATTGGTTATATGGATTCTGGGCTTACTTGCCTTTTCCACCCTTTTCTTATCCTTTTTTCCGTCATTCTATGATGAGGCGGAGGATTTCAGAAACGTTCTTCAAAGCTATCCGGAGGAAATGCTGCGGGCACTTGATGTGGATATGTCGATGATTACCTCTTATGAAGGCTATTATGCGTATATCTTTATGTTCATTCTGCTTGGCTTCTCCATCCAAGCCATGAATATCGGCATTGGTCTCCTAAATAAAGAAATTAATGGAGGGACGGCTGAATTTCTTCTCAGTAAACCAATTGGACGAAAGATGATTCTGTCCTCTAAGGTTCTGGCAGCCTTGATCTGCCTGCTTGGGACGAATATGGTCTATACAGCAGTGGTCTATTTGATATCTCCATTGCTGGCCGTACAGAAGCCGGATACTGAAGTTCTTCTCTTGTTCTCAGGTGCAGCCCTATGGCTTCAGGTTTTCTTTCTGACATTAGGCCTGCTTTTTTCTATCTTTGCACAAGGCATTAAGTCGCCGGTCATTGTTTCTGTCAGTGTGGTGTTCAGCTTTTATGTACTCAACATGCTCACTTCTCTCACTGAAGTAAAGGGGATGCGGTATGTAACGCCATTTCAATACTTTGATATGGGATATATCGTCAAGCATACAACCTATGAGTGGAAGTATATAGGGCTGTTAGCCATCCTGATCTGCTGCGCAGTGTGCCTAGTATACCGGACATTCTCCAAGAAGGATATTAAGGTGGCTTGAAGGGAGGCGGAAGTCCATGAATATCATTGGCAGAGAATTAAAGTCCAGCATAAGAGGTTTGTTGTTTTGGGGACTTGGCATTATTTTTGTTGTGGCGGATGGAATGATTGAATATAAAGGTTTCCAAAACAGCGGAAATGCAATCGGTTCATTGCTTGATGCGATGCCGGAGTCTGTGCAGATTATCTTTGGTATGGATCATTTAGACATAGGTAATGTCCTTGGCTACTATCTAGTTCTCTTTAACTATCTAGTGATTCTTTGTGCGGTGCATGCCATTATGCTCGGTTCTTCTTTAATTGCGAAGGAGGAACGGGATAAGACAGCGGAATTTTTGCTCGCTAAACCAATCTCTAGAAATAAGATTGTGTTGTATAAGCTGGCAGCTGGAGTTATTCAATTACTGATGATTAATTTAATCGTTTTCGGGGCATCCATTAGTGGTATCGTCTCTTATGAAGAGGGGCATACTGGCAGTTTAGTGATGGTGATGCTTGGTTTGTTGATTGTTCAGTCCATTTTCATGGCTGCTGGTTCAGCAATTGCGGCTGTTTGCCGCAACTCAAAGCTCTCAATAGGTCTATCGGCAGGGGTGCTGCTAATTCTCTACATGGCTTCCATCCTGATGTCGTTATACGAGAAGCTTAAATTTCTCCGATATGTAACACCATTTGAATATATAAATACCCATAATCTGATTGAGGGAGAGGGCTTTGCTGGCAGTTTGACAGGTGTCGCATGTGCAGTTCTGGCGGTACTTCTGATCATAACTTTCCGAGAATATAGGAGAAGAGATATGAAGCTGTAGCAAATCTTGAATTCCGTTTGTAATAAAATGGATGGTGAATAACGCCTAGAAAAATAGGTCGAAAGTCTGTATAATGATAAAGCAAAAATCATCGTTATACACTACATTATAGAAAGAAGAATAGAGATGCTTAGACAATATGTTCAAGATTTGCAAAATGAGTTTGCAGGGTATGGAACAGCGAAGCTACGTAAAGATTTGATGGCAGGTATTACGGTGACAGCAGTCGCGCTACCATTGTCTTTAGCATTCGGAGTGAGCAGCGGTGCAGACGCGGCGGCTGGATTAATTACAGCCATTCTAGCTGGCCTGATTATTAGCATGCTCTCAGGTGCGTCCTATCAAATTTCAGGACCGACAGGCGCCATGTCCGCGATTTTGATTGCCGTTGTGGCAAAATACGGACTTGAAGGCGTCTTTATTGCTTGTATGCTTGCAGGTATCATTCTTGTTATAGCAGGTGTCCTTAAATTCGGACGCGTTGTATCCATTATTCCTATGCCTGTTATTACAGGCTTTACTTCTGGTATCGCGATTATTATCGCACTTGGCCAGGTAGATAATTTCTTTGGGGTTGAATCGGCAGGGGAAACGGCGATTCAGAAAGTAATGTCTTATTTTGAGCTGGGCTTTCATCCTGATTGGGCAACAGTCGCTATTGGACTTTTAACCGTGCTTGTCATGATATTCTGGCCGAAGAAATGGAATTCCATCATTCCTTCTTCATTGGCAGCTCTTCTACTTGTTTTAGGGCTGAATATGATGCTGAAATTGCCAGTGGATGTTGTCGGCGATATTCCGAAAACATTATTCCCGGAAAATAGGCTGGCATTTGGAGATCTGTCACTTGCCAAGATGGAGCATCTCCTCTGGCCGGCTATCAGTATTGCTGCGCTCGGTATGATCGAAAGTCTTCTGTGCGGGGCTTCCGCTGGCAGAATGGCTGGCGAGAAATTGAACGGTGACAGGGAACTCGTCGCTCAGGGTATTGGGAATATGATTATTCCGTTCTTTGGCGGAGTACCTGCTACGGCAGCCATTGCACGAACAAGTGTGGCCATTAAAGCAGGCATGGCAACCCGCTTGACTGGAATCTTCCATGCAGTCGGCCTTCTGCTTTCGATGTTCCTTCTAAGTCCGATTATGTCTGCTATCCCGATGTCAGCCCTTGCTGGTATCTTGATAGTGACGGCATGGCGCATGAATGAGTGGGAAAGCATCTATTACTTCTTCTCCCGTAAATTCTGGGGTGCCATTATGAAGTTCTCCCTCACATTGGCTGCGACTGTTGTCTTTGATTTGACCGTTGCGATTGTGGTTGGGATTGTTCTTTCAGCCATTCTATTTGTTATCAACAGTGCAGAGGTAGAAATGAATATCAGCAAAATTGATGATGATAAATTGAAAGAGAAAGGCATCACTATTTGTGAGGAACACGACCATGTTCGTGTCGTTTATTTGACAGGACCTATTTTCTTTGCGACAGTTCATTCTTTGACAAAGCGTTTAGAAGACCTTCATCAAGGAGTGATGATACTCTCCATGCGTGGTGTTTCCTCTATTGATACATCGGGTGTCCAGGCAATGCTTGAGTTCTGTGAGGCGATGAAGCAGGAAGGAATCACCATCGTATTCAGCGGAGTACAGACAAATGTACTGAAACGCTTTGAGAAAGGCGGCGTATTGGATGTGGTCGGACGTGACCATGTCTACTGGAGTACTGACCAGGCATTGCAGCATATGGATATGAATGAATCAAAGGCTGTTTAATGAAATAAAGAAGTGCACTGTGAAGGATCACAGTGCACTTTTTTTACGGGCGGGGGTCTGTTTCTAAGATGCTGTATAACAAGGAATCGCGCCAGCCATCCTTGATAAGCAGATTCTCACGCAGCCGTCCCTCATAGGTTAAGCCGGCCTTCTTCATCACCATATAGGAGGCGGTATTTCGAGGGTCGCAGGTGGCATAAATACGGTGAAGATTCAGTTTATTGAAGCCAAGGTCAATCAATAACCCTGCAGCCTCCGTGGCAAATCCTTTACTCCAAAAGGACGGATGAAGGCTGTAGCCAATTTCTCCATTGCGGAAGCATAAATCCCGAATATGGATTTCGCCGGCGCCAATCAAGCGATGACCCATTTTCTCGATAATGGCTAAACAATAGCGGCTTCTTGGCTTAAGGGAGGCATCGTGAATATTCTGACGGACAAATCCGCGTGATTCTTCTTCTGTATTTGGACCCCAAGGCTGATAACGACAAACCCGTTCATCGGAGGCATATTGATGAACGGCAGTCCAATCCTCCTCCTTGAATTCACGTAAGTAAATGTGTTCTCCATATAATTCGATTGTTATCTCCCTCCTATAAACAGCATTCCAAATTAAATGCGATTTGGACTGTTTTCTTAAGAAGTGTAGTCAGCGGGATGAATATGGCTGGTTAAGTCTAAAGTTTTACCAAAAATGATGAATGGCTCCTCAGGATCGTCATAGGGAAGGAAGGAATCACTGATGATGGACCATCCTTTAGAGCGATAAAGAGAGATAGCCGGCCAATTATTTGTCTGAGTGGTTAGGACGGCTCGCTTAAAGGGAAGCTTCTTTAGCAGCTGATCATGGAGGCGAGCGCCAAGTCCTTGTTTACGGCAGCTTGGATGTACAGCCAGCTCTACAAATTCAAAGCAATCTCTGAGCCATTTGGTGCTAGTATCTGGTGCCAGGTGGCTCGCCAATAATTCGTGATAATATTGGCCGGAAAGGGAGGAGTAGCCATAGGCATAACCAATAAGCTCTCCGTCCTTTACCACTGTAACTCCTCGAAATCCTTTATAGCCGGTATGACGCTTAATTCTGCTAATATGGCTCTCGCTCCAGTCATTCCACACCATTTGATAAAGGAACGCAACCGATTGCAAAATCGTTTCTTCTCCATTCCATTCAAGGATAATCGCTTTGTCCAAAGCCATTACCTCTTGAAAATGCCGCTGATCTGCCGGCATTCCTCAGCTGTCAGCGCTACTTTCAATGCTTTGATATTATGCAAAACCTGCTCAGGCTGCTTTGCACCAGGAATGACGGCATCAATAGCATCCTGCTTTAAATACCAGGCAAGCACGAGGTGTGCAACCTCTGCGCCCTTGGCATCAGCTATCTCACGCAGCTTCTCCACCTTAGCCAGGTTTTCTTCAAAGGCTTCCCCTTGGAAGAGCGGATTACGGGCCCGTCCATCTGTGATGGGGGAATTCTTCGTGTACTTTCCTGTTAATAGCCCAGAGGCTAACGGGAAATAGGGGACAAAGGAGAGGGAATGTTCATCAGCGTATGGGAGCAGGTCTTCCTCGGCCTGTCTTTTCAAAAGATTGTATTCAGATTGAATGACATCAACATAGCCGTCCTTATTTGCTTCTTTCAATTGTTCTAATGAAAAGTTTGATACACCGATTGCACGGATTTTTCCTTCATCCTTTAATTGCTTCAATGCGCCTACGGCTTCATCCTTAGGTGTATGTTCATCAGGAAAATGGATATAAAACAAGTCGATATAGTCTGTCCGAAGGCGGATGAGGCTGTCTTCAACAGTCTTTCGCAGGAAGGCTGGTGAATTATCGAGGACAATTTTGTCCTCAACAAATTTATGAGCGCCCTTTGTTGCGATTATGAGCTCCTCACGTTTGCCTTTTTCACGTATGACCTCGCCAATTAATTCTTCTGATCGCTCAGGTCCGTATATGTATGCTGTATCAATGAAGTTAATCCCCTGATCGATCGCTGTGCGAACAATTTCCCTGCCTGTTTCCTCATTAAGGTTAGGAAACAGATTATGACCGCCGACAGCATTTGTTCCAAGTCCAATTGGATTGATATACAAATCAGTTTTACCTATAGGTACTTTATCAGACATGTCTAATCCTCCTTATGTTCTTATGGTTCAATCATAGCAAACAGGGTGGAGCCGGAGGAAATGATACGGTCTTTTAGAAAGACAAAAAAGCGAAGGGCCCGCGGATTTCTCCATGGGCCCTTCAGCAAAGAGGGGTGGGGGTTTATCTAATGGTTTTGGTCTTGTGCTTGTGTGTTCTAACGTTAGTATATAATAAATGATAACGATTATCAATATCAATAAAGTAAAAATTATATCAATTTTATTACAAATACGAAAATAGGTCATCCTGTCTCTTCAGATTAATGTTCGGTGAATTAAATTCGAGATGAAAGGGTTTTTCTCCATCTGCCGCGCCTGGTGGATAATTGCCCGGTAGAATGAGTTTCATGCCGGTCCGCTCCTATCTCCCTTCCTAAAATGAGACCTGAGAGCACCACTCAAACCGTTCCTCTCTAACCTGCCAATTGTAGAAAAATAAATCCTGCACATGATTTTCTCCTTTCAGAATAAAAGCCTCATTGTATGTTATCCGGTTCATACAATGAGGCTTCATGCAGGCTATTCCCTAACTGCGGCAGCTTCAGCATTTGGTACGTCTTCTGGATTCTTATCTTTTTCCAATCTGGAGGCCCAGTAGGTAGCTATGATAGGGCCGGATATATTATGCCAAACAGCACCAAATGCACTTGGAAGGGCCGTCATCGGGTCAGCAAAGTGAGCCTTGGCGAGTGACACGCCGAGACCGGAATTCTGCATGCCGACCTCTATGCTGATTGCGCGTCTGTCCTGTATGGAAAGCTTCAAAAGTTTTGCAGCAAGATAGCCGAAGAATAAACCAAAGGCGTTATGCAAGAAGACGGCAAGAAAGATTAATAATCCGGCAGAAGCGATATTTTCCCGATTGCCGGCAACAATGGCACTGATGATAATCATAATGGCGAGCACAGAAATAAGCGGAATGATGTTCAAGCTTTTCTCCACGGTTTTCGGCAGAAGCTTGCTTACAACCAGTCCCAGCACAATCGGAATGATAATGACTTGAATGATGGACATAAACATGGCGACGGCGTCAACAGGCATCCACTGTCCAGCAAAAACAAGCAATAAGAATGGTGTCATGATTGGTGCGAGCAAGGTTGAACAGGAAGTCATCGTAATGGACAGCGGGACATTGCCTTTAGCCAAATAAACCATGACATTGGAGGCTGTTCCGCCTGGTACAGAGCCAAGCAGAACAAGACCAGCGGCTAGAGCCGGAGGCAGTTGAAGCAAATAAGCGACTCCAAATGCCGCCAGCGGCATAATCGAAAACTGTGCGATAAGGCCAATGATGACAGGAACCGGATGTGTTAGCACCATCTTAAAATCGGCTGCCTTAAGGGTTAAACCCATTCCGAACATGACAATCCCAAGCAGGATGGTGATGTAGCCTCCAAGGCTTAAGAATGGACTTGGAATTAAATAAGCAACAACGGCCGTTAAAATAACAAGGATGGCAAAATATTTGCCGGCATATGTACTGATCGCTTCAAGTACTTTCATCAGGATAACTCCTTTTAGTATAATTTGTTCGGATTGAGAATATTGTTCGGGTCCAATGCCTTTTTTATGGAACGCATAACCTCTAGTGCAGGACCGTGCTCCTGTGTTATATACTGCCTTTTTCCAATGCCGATTCCATGCTCGCCTGTACTCGTTCCGCCGCGGCTCAAAGAGAAGCGGACGATACGGTCGCTGAATTCCTTCGCTGTTTTTACTTCCTTATGATCATTCACATCAATCATGAGAAGCGCATGGAAATTCCCGTCGCCGACATGACCGACAATTCCTCCAGTCAAGCCCATCTCATTTAGGGTTTCTCGCGTGTAATCGACGGAGGCTGCAAGCTCTGATATTGGGACACATACATCTGTGACCATCAGCTTTTTACCTGGTGCTGAATGGATGTAGGCATAAGCAAGGTTATGACGCGCTTCCCAGATTTGGTTGCGGGAGGCAAGGTCTTCCTTGAATTCAAGCGAGCGGCAGCCCATGTCCTTCAAGATTTCTGTAGCGAATTCGATATCTTGAAGGAGTCCGGCTTGATTGCCATGGAACTCGAGGAACAGCGTTGGCATCTCCTCAAAGGCTGTGCCGCTGTGCCGGTTAAATTGACGCATCGAATCCTGATCGACAAGTTCAACGCGGCCAATCGGAATGCTTGCCTGCGTAAGTGCCGTTACAGCGAGAACTGCATCATGTGTGGAGGAAAACACGGCCCGGCCGGCTACCTCATGCTCAGGGATGCCGAATACACGCAAGGTCAGCTCTGTTATACAGCCAAGCGTTCCCTCTGAGCCGACGAAAAGTCCATTAAGATGAAGGCCGGATGAGGACTTTGCTGCAAGTGTTCCAGTGTGAATGATGCTTCCATCTGCCAGAACCACCTCCATATCCCGGATTTGATCGCGCATCACACCGTATTTGACTGCAGTTGTTCCGCTTGCGTTGGTCGCAGCCATTCCTCCAAGGGTGGCATCTGCCCCGGGGTCAACCGAGAAGAATAAACCATGCTTTCTTAACTCCTTATTCAACTGGGTGCGAGTCACTCCAGGTTGGACTTTGACGATTAAATCCTCAGGTCTTATATCAAGGATTTGACCCATCTCAGTAAAGTCAAGCGATATCCCGCCATCATAAGGAATAGCATGGCCCTCAAGACTCGTTCCACGGCCGAAAGGTACAATAGGGATTTGATGATCATTTGCCCAGGCAAGGATGGCTGAAACCTCAGCAGTTGTATGAGGAAATACTACGGCATCGGGGAGGGCAGGCTCATGATAGGATTCATCCTTACTATGGTTAATAAGGACAGTCTCATTGATGGAGACTTGGTCCTCGCTAACGATTTCTCTTAATTGTTTCACCCATTTATTATCCATTCAATCAATCCCCCTCTTGTTTGTCATATTTGGTTACAAAAGTATTTTATCACAAATAATTCTAATTTTTAGAAAATTTTGCGAATAAATCCGTAGACAAAGGCATGAAAAAAAGCACCTTTTGGTTAGATGCTTTTTTCAGAAAAGACCTACCTGAATGATTGGGTAGAATCTACTAGATTCGTATTCTCATCTGTCTGGATGGATTCTAAATCATCTGCAGGAATCAAGCTGTCATAGAAGGCAGCAAGAGTGGTTGTGAAATAAGGTGCCAGATAAATAGAGACTCCGAATAGTCCAATTAGTCCGACGAGACTGCTTAGGCTTCCGGCAAGCAACAGGACTGGATCATTAGCTGTTGTTCCCACTGGCAGAGCAATCAGCCCAATAAAGATTAATAGTAAGGGAATGAGCACCCATGGCAGGAAGGATAGGAACAAAACGAATAAATTCTTCTTTCGCCCGTCCATCATGCGGCGGCTTTCCGTTATGGATTGAAATACTGTCAATTCCGGTCTGTCACGAAGGATGAAGAAGGTCATGGAATAGGCAAGGCCTTTAATTATTCCAGGCACAATCAGTAAAAGAAACCAAAGGAAGGTGAAGATAAGAACCATTAAGTAGGTCCCGAAATTGCGCAGATAATTCTTTGTGAAACCGGAGAATAGGTTGCTTACTCCAGGATTATGATATCGAATAAGTTCAAGGTGAAACCATTGGTACCCAATGCTAAGCGGTCCTCCGATAAAGATCATCAAGAGATAGAATAACCATAGATATTCATTGTCGGGTATCGCCAGTACATTGTTAATGATGAAATAGAGAAAGAATACGCCAATGGCCCCACATGC